>CAYFSD010000312.1:0-2996 GCA_964345705.1 uncultured Desulfohalobiaceae bacterium | reverse complement strand
TCCTGTAAAAAGATATGATCTTCCGCACACGCCCCTTTTCCCTGTCCGAGCAAACCAGGGCCCTACCCGCTCCGGCCGGCGCCGTCGCCATCGCGGCCTGGGCGGCTATGTTGCTCTGCCTGATCCTTTCCCTTGGCTGTCTCGGATCACAGCCCGGATCACCCTCGGAGCTGCCCTCGGTCGAGGAAGAGGCCCTGCTGGACCCCTCCGGCCGGCCCCTCACCCGGCAGGATTTCCTGCGCAAGGCACGCGGAGCGGAGTACATCCTCATCGGAGAGACCCACGACATAGCCTGCGACCACAGGGTCCAGACCCGCCTGATCCGCTGGCTTGCGGAGAACGGCACCCGTGCGGCCGTGGGCCTGGAGATGGTTCCCGCCAGCGGGCAAAAGGATCTGGATCGCTTCAACGCGGGCCGGATGGATGCGAAAAAACTGCCCGAAGCCCTGGAGTGGGAGGGGACCTGGGGCCACCCCTTTTCCCTGTACCGGCCCATTTTCCGGGCTGCGAGGGAGTCAGGATACCCCGTGTTCGGGCTCAATCTCTCCCCCGAGACCCTGGACGCGCTTCGGGAGAAGGGCCGCGAAGCACTGGAGGAGGACACGCATCTGCAAAAGCTCATCCCGGCGAGCCCGGAGGAAAAAGAGGTTCTGGCCCGGGAGCTCGAGCGGCATGAACGGTTGCCGGGCCTGACGAAGGGGACCGAGCTGAACCGCGAGCGCTTCTTCCTGATCCAGGCGGCATGGGACAGCGCCATGGCGGGCAACGCGGTGCGGATCCGCTCCCGGACCGACCGCGCCATGATCATTCTGGCCGGCAGCGGCCATGTGGCCCACGGCCGGGGCGTCCCCCGCAGGCTGCGCAGGCTGGACCCCGGGGCCGAGATCCTCACCCTCAGCGCCTGGCGCGGCCTGGACCAACCGGAGCCCGGACAGAGCGACCTCCTCTTCCACTGTCCCGTGAGCTATACCAGCCGCCTGGGGTTCAGCCTGAAGCTCACCTCCCGCGGCGGGCTGATCACCGAGGTGGAGCCGGAAAGCAGGGCGAAGGAGGCGGGCATGCGAACAGGGGATCTCCTTCTCGCGGCTGGCGGGGAGCCCTTCCGGGGGCTCATGGACCTGCACCGGGCGGCGGTCCGGGCCCACGAGGAAGGCGAGCCCCTCGTGCTGCGCGTGGAGCGCGAGGGAAGCCGAAAGGAGCTCAGCCTCGACATTTCCAGATAACCAGGGATCTCCGGAACCGAATCAACCCCAGCCCCCTCGATTCAGACTATGACCCAAGCCACGGAAGCGGACGGGGAAGTCATCCGCGTGGAGGGACTGAGCAAGCGCTTTGCGGGACAGGAGGTGGTGCAAAACATCTCCCTCTCCGTTCCCCGGGGCCAGATCCTGGGGCTTCTGGGACCCAACGGGGCCGGCAAGTCCACCACCCTCCACCTGCTCCTGGGCCTGACCCGGCCCAGCACGGGAAGCATCTGCGTCTTCGGCCGGGATCTGCGCAAGAGCCGCCGCAGCATCCTCTCCCGGGTCAACTTTTCCTCGGCCTACACCTCGCTGCCCACCAACCTCTCGGTGTGGGAGAACCTGAACATCTTCGCCAGGCTCTACGGGCTCAAGGCGCCCCGCAAACAGATCCGGGAGCTCCTGGAGCTCTTCGAGATCCCCCACACCCTGCACGCGCTCACCGGCGCCCTCTCCTCGGGCCAGCTCACGCGGGTCAATCTGTGCAAGGCCTTCCTCAACGAGCCGGAGATCCTCTTTCTGGACGAGCCCACGGCCAGCCTGGACCCGGACATCGCCTCCCGGGTGCGCCGGACCCTCCTGCGCATCCACGAGCAGCGCGGGGTGACCATGATCTACACCTCGCACGACATGCAGGAGGTGGAGCGCATGTGCCAGCGGGTCCTTTTCCTCTCGCGGGGCCGCATCATCCGCGATGGCTCCCCGCGGGAGATTGTGGACCGGGACAGGGCGGCCTCACTGGAGGAGATGTTCATCTCCATCGCCCACGCGGATCAGAAGGAAGGGGGCGGCGGGCCACCGGGAAGGAAGTGAAGCAGGCGAAGAGTAAAGGAAACGCCGAAGGACGCGATGTTTCACCGCATCAACGCCATCATCCTGCGCCACGCCTATCTGCACCGGCGCAGCCCGGCCCGGGTCATGGAGGTCTTCTTCTGGCCGGTGATGGATCTTCTGGTCTGGGGCTACATCACGGCCTACCTCAAGGAGCTGGCCCTGTCCGACACGGTCCTCTTCTTCATCGGGGCCATGATCCTGTGGGACGTGCTCTACCGCTCCCAGCAGGCCATCTCCCTGTCCATCACCGAGGAATTCTGGGTCCGGAACTTCATCAACCTCTTCATCTCACCGCTCAGCATTCCGGAGTTCATCAGCGCCCTGTGCCTGGTGGGCTTCATCAAGTCCGTGGTCACCACCCTGGTGCTCGCGGTCCTGGCCCTGTTCCTCTACCAGTTCGACCTGCTCCAGCTGGGCCTGGGGCTGCTTCCCTTCTACGGCAACCTGCTGCTCTTCGGCTGGGCCGTGGGGCTCTTCACCATGGGGATCATCCTGCGCTACGGCCGCGCCGCCGAGGCGCTCATCTGGGGCATGCCCTTTCTGCTGCAGCCGCTCTCCGCGGTGTTCTATCCGGTGGACATCCTGCCGGAGTGGCTGCAGGCCGTGGCCCTCGGGCTACCCTCGACCTACGTTTTCCAGGGGATGCGCCAAGTGATGGAAGGCGGAGGGATCAACTGGGGCCAGATGGAGCTGGCCCTGGGGCTCAACCTGATCTATATGCTCCTGGGCGGGCTCTACTTCGGGCTCATGCTCCGCTCCGTGCGGAACAAAGGCTATCTGGCCCGGCAAAACCTGCAGTAGAAAGAGAGGCCCACCGCAGAGGCACCTCAGTTAAACACCCCAAAGGGGTCCCCCGGTTTAACCGGGCAAGCGGAGAGCGCGGAGGAAACGCAGAGAGCATCCCATGATCCCTTGCCCTGA
>CAYFSD010000311.1:0-3003 GCA_964345705.1 uncultured Desulfohalobiaceae bacterium | reverse complement strand
TGCATTCCGGCTCCTTCCCCCAACCCGGAACCGTGAACGCGGAACCCGGAACCGTTCACACCACGTGCTTGATCCGCAGCCTCTCCGCGGTGTGATAGTCGGAGACGCCCAGGGCGTCGGACATGCCGATGGGCAGGGAGGTGGAGCGGCCCAGGGGGGCCACGATCTTGCGCAGCTCCGTGTCGAAGCTGAGATAGAAGTCCACCACCCGCTCCGCCACCTTCTCCGGATCCAGCCTGCGATAGAGGCGCGGGTCCTGGGAGGTGATCCCCTTGGGGCAGCGGCCGATGTTGCAGATGTTGCAGCGGCCGGCCTCGGAGCCCACGCAGCCCGCTGCCGCCTGCATGACGTACTTCCCGGACTGCACCCCGCTGGCGCCCAGCATGATCAGGGCGGCGGCGTTGGCGGCCAGGTTCCCCCGCTTGCCCACCCCGCCGCCGGCGAAGATGGGGATCTCGTTCTGCTGGCCCAGCTTGACCAGGTTGAGGTAGCAGTCCCGGACGTTGCTGGCGATGGAATGGCCCATGTGGTTCATGGACACATTGTATGCCGCGCCGGTTCCCCCGTCCTCACCGTCCACGGCCATGGCCCCGGCGTAGGGGTTGCGCGACAGGTTGTTCAGCACCGCCAGGGCGGTGGAGGTGCCGGAGATCTTGGGATAGACCGGCACGCGGAAGCCCCAGGCCATGGACATGGACTGGATCATCTTGGCCACCGCCTCCTCGATGGAGTACTTGGTCTGATGGGTGGGCGGGCTGGGGAGGTTGACCCCCTTGGGAACGCCGCGGATGGCGGAAATGAGCTTGTTCACCTTGTACCACATGAGCAGCCCGCCGTCCCCGGGCTTGGCTCCCTGGCCGTACTTGATCTCCACCGCGCAGGGGTCCTCCTTCATCTCCGGCAGGGCATGGATGATCTCGTCCCAGCCGAAATACCCGCTGGCGATCTGCAGGATCACGTACTTCAAGAACCGCGAGCGGAGCAGCCGCGGAGGACAGCCGCCCTCGCCGGTGGCCATGCGCACGGGCATGCCCATCTCCTCGTTGAGATAGGCCACTCCCATCATCAGCCCCTCCCACATATTGGGGGACAGGGCGCCGAAGGACATGCTGCCGATGATCAGGGGATAGATCTCCCGCACCGGCGGCTCCCATCCCTGCTCCCGATAGGTCCTCAGCTGGTCCTCCGGGGACATGATGCGCCCCAGCAGGGTGGTGAGCTCGAACTCGTGCCGCCCGGCGTCCAGGGCCGGGTCCGTGAGCATGGAAATCCGGGTGAACTTGATCCGGTCCAGGACCCCCTCGGGGTCGTTGCGGCGCCCGCCGCGCCGCATGGGCTGGCCGCCCCGGTCCATATGAAAGCGCAGCTTGTCCGGCTCGTCGCTGTGACAGGGCAGGATGGCGTCATTGGGGCAGACCTGGCTGCACAAGCCGCACCCGACACAGGCATAGGCCGGGTCGGTCTTCTGTCGTATCCCGTAATAGATGGCGTACTCGTTTTTCGGCGGCTCGAGCAGCCCAACCTCGGGGCGGACGCTGCGCTGCCGGAACACGCCCAGATCGATGGCGCTCACCGGACACGCCGCGGTGCAGCGGCCGCACAGGGTGCACTTTTCCTGGCTCCATTGGATCTGCCAGGGCAGATCCTTGGGGCTTAATGAGCTCGGAGCAATGTATCCGCTTGCGAGCATGTGCGAACCTCCTGGGCATCGGGGCCGACAATGGCCGTATCCAGATGCATGGGCTGGAAATATTCGTTCTCCTTCTCCGGGAGGGCGGCCTCCAGACCGCAGAACTCAGAAGAGAAGGCGTAGCGGCCCGGCCGACCGCCCACCACCCCCGGCCGGAGCTTCTTGCGGTCCTGGGCCATGAACAGGGAACGGTCCGGCAGGCAGCCGATGGTGCAGTTGGGGCCGTCGATGATCAGCCTGCGGCAGCTGCGCTTGAGCCGTCGCAGGAACTCCCCGTCGGGGTGCTTGTCGAACTCCTCGTTCTGCAGGGGGGTGATCACGTGTTTGTACGCCTCCACCCCCAGCCCGAGCCGGTTCAGGGTGTAGTGCAGGATATGGGTGAAGACCTCGGAGTCCGATTCGTACCCGCTGTATCCGGGGAACCCCCTGGACTCCAGGAATTCCTTGATGGGCACGAAGGCCGTGTTCTCCCCGTTGGTCATGCTGGCCACGCCCTGCAGAAAAAAGGGATGGCAGGCATAGAGGTTGATGGCGTAATTGGTGTTCTGCCTGCCCTGAGCCATGATCACCCTGGCCGACAGCCCGCTGTCCTCGAGAGAGAGGTGCTCCGCCACGCTCATGGGATCCCCGATCTCCTTGAGCATGACCGTGTCCGGCCAAAAGCTGAAGACGATCATGTCTCCCTGCTCCTGCCCCATCTCCCGCAGATCCAGGCGGATCCGCATCAGCCTGTCGCTTGTCTCGGCCTGGGAGAGCCCCTCCCAGTCAGCGGGATAGTCGTAGGCCCGGACCACGTAGTGATCCCTCAGGGGAACCTCGGGAGGGGGTCTCTTGGAGGGCTTGATCGCCAGCCGATGCCGGGTGGTGAATCCCATGGCCATCATGTACTCGTCCAGGCGCTTCAGCCCCTGGCGGGTGAATATGCCGGACAGGATGGGCAACCCCTTGAGCTCCTCGAAAACGCCGCCCAGCTCGGTGAGGTAGAGCCCCACCCCGGAGCCGTCATGGCCCTCCCGCATGGCGTCCATGGCCCGCATGGCCGCCATGGGGCTCTCCGGCTCGCTGCTGCGAATGGCGAAAAGACGACACATAGTCCATTCATCTCCTGTTTGTTCCGCGCCTCGAAGGTTGGTCCAGGAACGCGGCACTGTCTTTCCCATTAAGCGGAGCTGATAACTATTCACCACTCCAACACCTCAGCGACTACGGGCACTAAATTTTTTGAATCAGCTGGGCTTCGGATCTGCTCTCTTTTTTTCGCCCGGCACTTTGTGTTGTCCGGGATCCGGGATCACACAGGGAAAAACCAGGCG
>CAYFSD010000310.1:1911-3005 GCA_964345705.1 uncultured Desulfohalobiaceae bacterium | reverse complement strand
GAGCCTGAATAAGGCGATCACCGCCATGAGGGAGCGGGACGACGACAAGGCCCAGGAAGTGATCGAGGAGGACGAGCAGCTGAACAACCTGGAAGTGGAGGTGGACGACATCACTCTCCACATCCTGGCCCTGTGGCAGCCCGTGGCCAGGGATCTGCGGTTCATTACCGGCTGTTCCCGGATCGCGACGAATCTGGAGCGCCTCGGGGACCAGGCGACCAATATCTGCGAGCGCGTGCTCATGCTCAATCAGAAGCCAAGAATCTCCCTGATGAACAGTGTGGAAACCTTGGCGGACATGGCCCTGACCATGTTTCGGGACGTGACCAGGGCATTCTCCGATCAAAACAGTAAGACCGCCATGGAGGTCTGTCGCGCGGACACCGACGTGGATGACATGAATATTCGCATTATGCGGCAGCTCATCGACTTCATGATCACGGAGAACGTGATCGTGGAGCGGGCGGTCCACTGCATCATCATCGCCAACGCCCTGGAGCGGGTGGGGGATCTGTCCACCAACATCGGCGAGGACGTGGTCTTCATTTCCCGGGGGATCAATGTCAAGCACTGCGACACGTACGACCAGTTCTCCTTTTAGACAAGTCACTAGTGTCTTGTCCTCGAAATACAGATGAATTTGGTCAGTGGAATAAATCGGCTATACGAGCATTTCATACGGTGTGAGGTTCAAAATATGTTCATCCTTTTTTGGCGGACACGACACTAGCCGTTCAGGGCCGTGACGGCGACGCCCCTTTCTTTTTCCGCGACGTCCTCCCGCTGCCTGATGATGCTGTAGTACTTCATGATCCGCTGGACATAGCGCACGGGCTCGGTGCCGCGGGCGTACCCGTAGCGGGTCTGCTGGTAGTGTTCCTTGATCCGAAGCAGGGGGAGCGCCTTCCTCACTCCGGACCACTCCTCGGGGTCGTATCCCTGCCTTCGGGCGATATCCTGGGCGTCACGCACATGGCCGTATCCGACATTGTAGCTGGCCAGGGCGAATTTTATCCTGTCCCGCCCGGAGATCTTCTCCCAGCGGTCGTAGAGGCGCTTCAGGTACTTCACCCCGGCCCGGACGCTCTGTTCCG
>CAYFSD010000310.1:0-1811 GCA_964345705.1 uncultured Desulfohalobiaceae bacterium | reverse complement strand
CAGCGGTCGTAGAGGCGCTTCAGGTACTTCACCCCGGCCCGGACGCTCTGTTCCGGGTCCAGCCTGTTGGTGATGCCCATCTCCCGGGCGGTGCGCTGAGTGATCTGCATTAGCCCCCGCACGCCGGTATAGCTGCGCGCGAGGCGATCGAAGTGGGACTCCTGATAGACCACGGCGGCGATGAGCTTCCAGTCGAAGCCATGCCTTTCGGCCTCTTTCTTGATAATGTCCTTGAAGTGGGGCAGCCGCGTTTCCAGTCGCTGATGATACTTGATCAGGTCCACGTAGTCGAAGATATGTACGTCCGCGTAGTAGCGGTCGCGGATCTTGCCCAGATAGCCGCTTTCCTCGATCCGGTTCAGGAAGTCGTTGAGCTCCCGCAGCAGGGCCTTGTTCCCCTTTCGCACGGCCCAGCCCAGGGTCTGCTCCTCCTCGATGGGGAAGGCGATGCGAACGCTGGGATAGAAGCGGCGGTTGAGCATGGCGATATTGGAGTCCGCCACGGTGATCCGGATCTGTCTCCGGGCCACCCTGCGGATGAGCTCCTCCGTGGGCAGGTCGGGGTGCAGCTCGATGTCGATCTCTAGATCCTTCCGCTGGTTCAGCTCCCGCAGCCGCTGCTCATAGGTGGTCCCGGCGCGGACGTGGACCGTCTCCTTGTCCAGGTCGGAGAGATCCCTGATCCCCCGGTCGCCCCGGTGGAGCACAACCTGCTGCTGGACCGGGAAATACCCGCGGGTGAAATCCACCTTCTCCTTCCGCTCCGGGGTGATGGTGAGCCCCGCCGCGATGAAGTCCCCCTTCCCCTGTTTGAGCTTGGGGATCATCCGGTCCCAGGCGGGAGTGACGACATTGAGCTCCACGCCGAGGTGCTTGCTGAAGCGCTTGGCCAGGTCGTACTCGAATCCGGCGGGCTTATTGCGATAGAGGAAGTAGCAGTTGGCGTTGTTCCGGGTGATCATGGTGAGGGATCCCCGTTCCCGGATGGCCTCGAGGGAGGACCCCCCGCTCTCGCCGTTGCAGGCGGCGAGAGCGAGGCAGGCCGTCGTCAGGCAAAGGAAGGGGACCAGGAAAACGGCTCGGGAGATGGGAGGCATACCGCGGCTCTCTCGGCTTTGTCTTTATGGTGAGAAAAGTCATCGACGCATCCGGGGGAGCGTCCCGACGTCATGGGGTGTAGGGGAAAGGGCAGCCCGCTTTCCCGCGGCGACGGGCTATCTGACCAGCATGACCGGACAGGGGGCGAGGATGCCCACCTTGTGGCTGATGGTTCCCCATCCCTCGGCCGGATTCTGGGGATCGATGTGGTGCGAGCTGAGCACGATGAGATCCACTTGGTTCTCCCGGGCGAAACGGAGGATCTCCTCCACGCGCGATCCCACGAGGATGTGCTTTTCCACGGGGACGTTCGTGTCCGGGGCGATTCGCTCGAAGCGGCTCCTGGCCCTGGCCTTGAGATCCTCATAGAAGTCGGAAAAGTCCTCCTCCCCGTCTTCCACGACCTTCTGCACCACATGCAGGAGCGTGATCCCGCCCTCGTATTCTTCCCCGGAAGAGCAGTTGGCCTGCATCTCCAGGGCCAGCTGGATCGCCCCCTGCGAGTGCTCCGTGAGGTCCGTGGGCACAAGGATATGTCGGAACATACACCTACCCTCCTTTGCATCGCTCCTGGATTGGTAACTATTCAGCACATTGCTCCGTCCACGGGCACTGGGTTTTTGAATCAACCGGCCATCGGCTCTGAATAGGTCCCCGTCCGGCATTCGCCTGGTTTTTCCCTGTGTGATCCCGGATCCCGGACAACACAAAGT
>CAYFSD010000309.1:0-3005 GCA_964345705.1 uncultured Desulfohalobiaceae bacterium | reverse complement strand
TGGACATGGGCGACATCGTGGGGGTGCGCGGTGCCCTGTTCCGCACCCGCAAGGGCGAGCTCACCCTGGACGCGGAGGAGGTCCGGCTGGTGAGCAAGTCCCTGCGCCCCCTGCCGGAGAAGTACCACGGCCTCCGGGACGTGGAGGCGCGCTACCGACAGCGCTATCTCGACCTGGCGGTCAACCCCCAGACCAGGGAGATCTTCCGCACCCGCACCCGGATTATCAAGGGAATCCGGGAGTTCCTGGACCGGCGCGACTTCCTGGAGGTGGAGACCCCCATGATGCAGCATGTTCCCGGGGGCGCGGAGGCCAGGCCCTTTTCCACCCATCACAACGCCCTGGACACCCGTCTCTATCTCCGGATCGCCCCGGAGCTCTACCTCAAGCGGCTCCTGGTGGGCGGGCTGGAAAAGGTGTACGAAATCAACCGGAATTTCCGAAACGAGGGGATTTCCACCCAGCACAATCCGGAATTCACCATGCTGGAGTTCTACTGGGCCCATGTGGACTACTCCCGGCTCATGGAGCTCACCGAGGAGCTCTTCTCCGAGCTTGCCCGCTCCATTCTGGGAGGGACCACCCTCTCCTACCAGGGCCACGAAATAGATCTCACCCCGCCCTGGCCCAAGCTCACCTTCCATCAGGCCCTGGAGGAGCTGGGCGGGCTCCGGCCAGAGGACTACGGGGACTGGGAGCGGGCCCGGGAGCTGGTCAAGCACTACGGGGAGAACGTTCAGGAAAAGGAGAAGCTGGGCAAGCTGCAGACCAAGCTCTTCGATCTCCTGGTGGAGCCGCGCCTGATCCAGCCCCACTTCATCACCAAGTATCCCACGGACATCTCCCCTTTGTCCCGCAGGAACGAGGAGGATCCCAACCTGACCGACCGCTTCGAGCTCTTCGTCGCCGGTCGGGAAATGGCCAACGCCTTCACCGAGCTCAACGACCCCAGGGACCAGCGGGAACGCTTCGAGGAGCAGGCCCGGGCCAAGGCTAGGGGTGACGACGAGGCCCACTTCCTGGACGAGGACTACCTCGTGGCCCTGGAGCACGGGATGCCAGCGGCAGCGGGCGAGGGTATCGGCATCGACAGGCTAGTCATGCTCTTCACCGACTCCGCCTCCATTCGTGAGGTCATCCTCTTTCCCCTGCTCAAACCCGAGACAAAGACGGACTGATGCGTTTCGAGCTTTTCATCGCCCTGCGCTATCTCTTCTCCCGGCGCAAGCACGCCTTCATCTCGGCCATCTCCCTCATTTCCATGCTCGGGGTGGCCCTGGGCGTGGCCGCCCTGATCGTCGTCCTCGGGGTGATGAACGGATTCAGCGAGAATCTCAGGGACAAGATCCTGGGGGTCAACGCCCATATCCTGGTCACCAGTCTCCAGGGGCCCTTCGCGGAGTACCAGGCCCACAAGGAAACCATCGGGGAGTTCCCCAAGGTTCGGGCCGTGCTCCCCTTCGTCTACGCCGAGGTCATGCTCAGCTCCACCCGGCAGGCCAAGGGAGCCGTCCTGCGCGGCATCGACCCCCAAGCCGCCTCCGAGGCCCTCAGCCTGGAGCGGGACATGGTCCGCGGGGATCTGCGCGACCTCAGGGCCAAGGGGGATCCGCCGCCCATCCTGCTGGGGGACGAGCTGGCCTCCCGTCTGGGCCTCTCCCTGGGAGACACCTTGCACATGATGAGCCCGAGCGGCCAGAAAAGCGCTGCCGGGTTCAGCCCCAAGATCATGAGCTTCCGCTTGGCCGGGGTCTTCGACACCGGGATGTACGAGTACGACTCCTCCCTGGCCTATGTCTCCATCCCCGCGGCGCAGGAGGTGCTGGGCTTCGAGAGGGACCTGGTCACCGGCCTGGAGGTTCGCCTGAGCGACGTGTACGCCGCGAAGGAGGTGGCCCGGGACATCGAGGGCACCGTGTCCGACGACCCACTCACCGCCAGAACCTGGATGGAGATGAACCGGGAGCTCTTCTCCGCCCTGAAGCTGGAGAAAACGGCCATGGGCGTCATCCTGCTCATCATGATCATGGTGGGCTCATTCAGCATCGTGACCACCCTGATCATGCTGGTGATGGAAAAGAAGCAGGACATCGCCGTGCTCATGTCCCTGGGGGCCAAGCCGGGCAATATCAAGCGTGTCTTCATCTACCAGGGCACCCTGATCGGCGCGATCGGCACGGCCGCGGGGTACGGGCTGGGCCTGGGGCTCAGCTACTGCCTGGAAAAGTACCAGTTCATTCAGCTGCCCCAGGACATCTACTATCTGGACCATCTGCCCATCCAGCTGGCGGCCACCGATCTGACCTGGATCGGGATCGCCGCCCTGGCGCTCTGTTTCCTGGCCACCCTGTATCCCGCCTCCAGGGCGGCAAAACTCGAACCCGCCAGCGTGCTGCGCTATGAGTGAGCCCACGACCCCGGTCTATCAACTGAGCAGCGTGAGCAAGGCCTTCCCCGAGCAAAAGGGACCGGTGCGGATCCTGGAGGATATCAACTTTTCCGTCCGGGCCGGGGAGTCTGTGGCCATCGTGGGAGCCTCGGGCTGCGGCAAGACCACGCTCTTGCACATGATGGCGGGGCTGGACACCCCCACCGGGGGCGAGATCGTCTTCCGGGGCCGCAACCTGCACCAACTGGGCTGGGACGCCAAGTCCAAGCTGCGCAACGAAGAGATCGGCTTTGTCTTCCAGTTCCATCATCTGCTGCCCGAATTCACCACCGCGGAAAACGTGGCCCTTCCGGCCATGATCCGCGGGGAAAAGAAGTCCATGGCCATGAAACGGGCCCTTCGGGCCTTGGAGCGGACCGGAATCACCCGTCAGGCCAAGCAGCCCGTAAGCACCCTCTCCGGCGGGGAACGCCAGCTGACCTCTATTGCTCGGGCCCTCTGCCTGGAGCCGAAGGTTATCCTCGCGGACGAGCCCACGGGCGACCTGGATCCGGAAAACGGGGAGAAGGTGGCGGACCTTCTCATCCATCAAAGCCGCGACCTGCAGTGCACCCTT
>CAYFSD010000308.1:0-3009 GCA_964345705.1 uncultured Desulfohalobiaceae bacterium | reverse complement strand
CCTGCACGAGAACGCCTTCCGCGAGGAAGCCGAGCGCCTGACCGGATACGACCTCTCCCGGGCCGGGCAAATGGTCTACCCCGCCTCGGATTAACGTTCAGCGTTCAGCGTTCAGCGTTCCCCGTTCAGCGTTCCCCGTTCAGCGTTCTGCGTTCAGCGTTCAGCGTTCAGCGTTCTGCGTTCTGCGTTCTGCGTTCAGCGTTCAGTGTTCAGCGTTCAGCGTTTGGGATAAGGTGAAGGGGAAGGAATCAACTGGTCGGTGTGGGGGCTTGTTCCTCTCGGATCCGACCTCCGATCTCTTGTTCTTCGTCGCGCCGTCGCGCCGTGGCGCGCCAACTCTTCTATTATCTTCTTCTCTTCTCTGCCCTCTGCCTCTGTCCTCTGTCTTCCGTCTTCTGCCCTCCGATCTCTGACCTCCGACCTCCGACCTCTGTCCTCTGTCTTCTGTCCTCTGTCCTCCGTCTTCCGTCTTCTGCCCTCTGTCTTCCGTCCTCTGTCTTCCGTCCTCTGTCTTCCGTCCTCTGTCTTCTGTCATCCGTCTTCCGTCTTCTGCCCTCTGTCTTCCGTCCTCTGCCCTCCGATCTCTGACCTCCGATCTCCGGAATTCCTCCGCGCACTAGCCCCAATTGTCATTTTTGGTTCTTAAAAGTTTCTCTATTCTCAATAACTGCCATATCCGACTCAATTGACATAAAAAAACGTACTGTGCCATGGTATCTTACATCGCATTTTCAACCCCTTGTCCTCCAAGGAGAATCGCTATGTCCCTCAATCGAGCCATCGTCTCCAGCCTCCTCTGCCTGCTTCTCCTCTGCGCCTCCGCCCCCGCGGCGGCCGAGGACCTGCTCCTGGCCACCACCACCAGCACGGACAACACAGGGCTCTTGGACGAGCTGGCCCCCATGTTCGAGAAGGACACCGGAATCGAGCTCAAATGGGTCGCGGTGGGAACGGGCAAGGCCCTGGAGCTGGGGCGCAACTGCGACGCGGACGCCCTGCTGGTGCACGCCCCCAAGGCGGAGAAGCGCTACGTGGAAAACGGCTACGGCGTGGACCGCACCCAGGTCATGTATAACGACTTCATCATCATCGGCCCTGAAGAGGATCCGGCAAAAATCAAGGGCATGAAGGTAACCAAGGCCCTGTCCCGGATCGAGGCCGAGGGCGCGGCCTTCGCCAGCCGCGGGGACGACTCCGGCACGCACAAGAACGAGCTTCAGCTGTGGCAGGCGGCAGGCGACGGGGCGCCCGAGGACGCGTCGTGGTACATGGAGACGGGCCAGGGCATGATGGCCACCATCCGGGTGGCCGCGGAGAAAGGGGCCTACACCCTGGCGGACAGGGGAACCTACATCAAGTACGCGGACACCTACGACGGCCACCCCCCACTCCGGGTGCTGGTGGAAGGAGACGAGATCCTGTTCAACCAGTACAGCGCCCTGGCGGTGAACCCCGAGCGCTGCGGCAACGTGGACCACGAATCCGCGCGGCAGCTCATCAACTGGATCACCTCGGACCGCGTGCAGGAGGCCATCGGGGAGTACAGACTATTGGGCAGGAGGCTCTTCACCCCCAATGCGAAGTAGTGTATGGACGAAAAATTGCCCATCTTCTTCGTTGCTGCACGATTTTGAAATCCTCATGTATTCTCTACACGAAAGGAATTGAAAAGTCTTGAGGCAGACCGCCCCCAAATTTCAAGTGCGGGCGGCCTGCACAAGGAGACCCCATGGACTACCTGTGGCAGGGCCTCACCCAGGCCCTTGCGCTGCTGCTGGCCGGGGACCCGGAGACCTATTCCGCCATCTGGGTCACCCTGCGGGTTTCCTCCCTGTCCATCGCCGCGACCCTGGTCCTGGGCATCCCGGCCGGATTCGCCCTGGGCCGCTTCACCTTTCCGGGCAAGGGAATCCTGCGGCTTGTGGTGGACACCCTGCTCTCCTTCCCCACCGTGGTCATCGGGCTGCTGGTCTACATCCTGGTCTCCCACCGGGGCCCTTTGGGCGAGATGGAGCTCCTGTTCAGCCTGCCCGGCATCGCCGTGGGCCAGACCATCCTGGGCCTGCCCATCGTCGTGGCCCTCACCGCCTCCGCGGTGGAGACCACCGATCCCCGGATGGAGGAGACCCTGCTCACCCTGGGCGCGAGCCGCGGCCAGCAGCTCCTGGCCACTGTGGCCGAGCTCCGCCACAGCCTGCTGGCCGCCGCGATCACCGCGTACGGCCGCATCATCTCCGAGGTGGGGATCTCCATGATGATCGGGGGCAACATCAAGGGCAGCACCCGCACCATCACCACCGCCATCGCCCTGGAGACGAACAAGGGACGCTTCGGCCTGGGCCTTGCCCTGGGGCTGGTTCTGCTGGCCCTGGTCTTTGTGGTCAATCTGGTGCTTCACTTTCTCAAGCGATCCAGCGAGGCGTGACGTGGACGAGCTCTACCGACTGGAGAACCTGGAAAAGGCCTATTCCGGGCACACGGTCCTTCGCGTCCCGGAGCTGACCTTGAGGCGGCGCTGTCTCGCGGGCCTTTACGGCCCCAACGGCGGGGGCAAGAGCACCCTGCTCCGGCTCCTGGGCCTGCTGGAGGCCCCGGATCGGGGCGCGCTCTTCGTTCTGGGCGGCAGAGCGGAACCCGGGGACCTGGCCCTGCGGCGGCGCGTGGCCCTGCTGCCCCAGAACCCCTATCTGCTGCGCCGCTCCGTTCTGGGCAACGTCCTCTACGGCCTCAGGCTGCGGGGGGAGCGCGGAGCGGAGGACCTGGCCCGGCGGGCCCTGGAGACGGTGGGGCTTGACTTCGAGCGCTTCGCCCGCAGGAAGTGGCGGGAGCTCTCCGGAGGCGAGGCGCGCAGGGTGGCCCTGGCGGCGCGCCTCGCCCTGCGGCCCGACGCCCTGCTCCTGGACGAGCCCCTGGCCAACCTGGACCCGGAGAGCGCCGAGCTCATCCGGCAGGCCGTCCTGGAGGCGCGGCAGCACTGGGGCACCGCGGTCATCGTGGCCGGACACGACC
>CAYFSD010000307.1:0-3015 GCA_964345705.1 uncultured Desulfohalobiaceae bacterium | reverse complement strand
CGGCGTCGCCGGACGATGACCCCGGAGGAGGTCACCTTGCTCTGGGCGTAGTCCTCCTGGGAGCCGGAGCGGAACTGTTTACGGATGTGCTCCACATCCTCCTCCTCCAAACCGCTCATGTGGCTTTTGACCTGGATGTTGTTCTCCCGCAGCATGTGGAGCATGTCCTTGTTGGACAGGCCCAGCTCCGCCGAGAGCTCGCGCACGCGTATTTTTGTGGTCATATCTCCCCCCTACACGTCTTCTGTCGACCCCGAAAGGCTCGCTTCGCGTTCCTGCACTCTCGATGACGACAGAGATAGAGGCCGCGTCCCGGCAATTTTTGCTCCGGATCCTTTCGGAATTGTTTGTTTCCTTCTTTGTCCACCCGGCAAACGTAGCGATCCAGCTCCCGCTTGGGAAGCCTGCGCCGGCAGACATGGCACATCCTGTAGGGAACGTGGGTCATGCCGTGCTCTCTGGGGCGTTTCGCCGGAGCCGAGCTGATCCCGTTTTTTTGGCGAATCGTCCGCTGCGAGGCCCGCTCGGGCTGCCGGATACGCCGGGATCAGGACTGCAACAGGCTCAGGGCGTATTTGAGATCGGAAATCTTTTCCTCGGTCATCCCCTCGATGGCGAGCAGCTCCTCGTCGGAAGCCGTCCTGATCTCCTCCACGGAATTGAACCCGGCTTGAAGGAAGTTGTCCTGGGGAATGTCCGTGATCTGGCTGAGTCTCTCGAATTCTCGGTATCCGCTGTGCATCTCGCTGTAGCGGCTTTCGGTAATCACGTCAATGTTCCAGCCTAGGAGCTTGCTGGCCAGCTTGACGTTCTGCCCCTTCCTGCCGATGGCCAAATAGTGCTGGTTGTCCGGAACCACGACCTCGAGCGACTTTTCCTCCTCGTCAACGGTGATGCTGGAGATGCGGGCCGGGGCGAGGGCGTTCACCGCGTAGGTGGTGATGTCCGGGCTCCACAGGACCAGGTCCACCTTCTCCCCCTTGAACTCCTGCACGATCTTGTTGATCCGGGAGCCGCGCACACCGACGCAGGCCCCCACGGGATCCACGTCCCTGTCGCTGGAATACAGGGCCACCTTGGCCCGGTATCCTGGATCGCGGGCCACGCCCATGATCTTGATCGTCCCGTCGCTGACCTCCGGCACCTCCAGGCGAAAGAGGGCCTCCATGTAGGCCGGATGGGAGCGGGAGAGGACGATCTGCGGTCCCTTGCCCTCCTTGCGCACGTCGACGATGTAGCCCTGGATGCGGTCTCCCCGCTTGTAGTGCTCCTTGGGCACCTGCTCCTCCTTGGGGAGAACGGCCTCGGTGCGCCCGAGATTGATGATCCAGCCGGCCCGGTCCCGCCGCTGGACGATCCCGCTGATGATCTCCCCCATCCGGTCCTTGTATTCCTCGTAGATGATCTCCTGCTCCGCATCGCGCATGCGCTGGATGATCACCTGCTTGGCGGACTGGGCCGCGATGCGCCCCAGATCCTCCACATGGAGCTTGAAGCCCAGCTCGTCCTCCAGCTGCACGTTGGAGTCGATCTGCCGCGCCTCCTCCAGGGAGATCTCTGTGTTCGAGTCGTCCACCTCGTCGACCACGATCTTGAACTGATGGGCCTCGATGTCTCCGGTTTCCTCGTTGAAGTTCACCTCGACGTCGAGCTTATTGCGGAACTTCTTGTTCACCGCGGCCCGCACCGCCTCCTCCAGGGTGTCCACGAGGACATCCCGGTCGATCCGGCGTTCCTTGCTGATATGGTCGATGGATTTCTTGAGTTCCAAACTCATGGAGTCCCTCCGCTCTTTTTGAGAGCCGCTTCAGCGACGAGATGGATGCTCCGGATATTGTCCCAGTCGAAGACCTGGGGGCCGGAGTCGGTGTCCAGGTGGAGCCTGTTCTCTTCCGTGTCCCTGACCCGGCCGCGCCATTTCTTGCGGTCTTGCACGGCGACGCCTGTTTTGAGGCGCACCTCCCTGCCCAGGTATTCCCCGAGCTGCTCCAGGCTGAAAAAGGGCCGCTCCAGACCGGGGGAGGACACCTCAAGGGTGTAGGACCCCGGGATGGGGTCCTCGGCGTCGAGGATGTGGCTCAGATGCCGGCTGGCCCGGGCGCACTGGTCGACATCCACTCCGTCCGAGGCATCAATGTACACGCGAACCGTGCCGCCTTTCGAGGCCGGCACCTGCAATCCCCAGAGCCGGAGCCCCATGCTCTCCAGAAGCGGGCGAAACAGCTCCTCGAGCCGGGCATGTAGCGTTTCCTGCTGGAACATGATCGCTCACCGGGTGCGGGTCCCAGATGTCAAAAAAAAGAGTGGACCGCTGGGCCCACTCCAGTATGCTCACACTACGGATTAAGTTGACACGGAGTGGAGCGGGTGACGGGACTCGAACCCGCGACAGCAAGCTTGGGAAGCTTGTACTCTACCAACTGAGTTACACCCGCTCGAAACAAAAAGAATGTACGCAGCAAGGGAGGTTTTGTCAAGGGGATCGGTGCGTCGGTGGGTCAGTGGGGCAGTAGGTCAGTGTGTCGGTGAGTCAGTAAGTCAGTGAGTCGGTGTCAGCGTGTCAGTCTATCAGCGATTAGTGGGGCGTGTTCGGTTTAAGCCGGAGACGGATATCCGCCTCCGCCCCGCGTTCACGGTACCAGGTTCACGGTTCACGGTTCCCCGTTTTGGGGGATGCGACGGAAAGGGAAGCAGCGGCGCGGGGAAGCGCCTTCCGTCTTCTGTTTTCCGCCTTCCTCGTTCTCTCTTCTCGTTTGACTTTTGTCCTCCGTCTTCCGTCCTCCGTCTTCCGTCTTCCGTCCTCCGATCTCCGACCTCCGGAAGCTCACTCTCGTTCGCGGCGGATATTCGCCCCCGCTGCGCCCAGCTTGTGCTCGATGTGCTCGTATCCTCGATCCAGATGATAGATCCGGCGCACAGTGGTTGTGCCCCGCGCTGCCAGGCCGGCCAAAACCAGGGCAGCGCTGGCCCGCAGATCCGATGCCTGCACCGGCGCGCCGGTCAGGCGGGACTCGC
>CAYFSD010000306.1:0-3028 GCA_964345705.1 uncultured Desulfohalobiaceae bacterium | reverse complement strand
GCAATTCAGGGCAAAACGCGCCAGCCAGAGCCAGAGCCCCGGATCCGGCGCCGGACCAAGGCTCAAAGAGCTCCCCTGGCGAGAGAAGAGCCCGGACAGGCCCTCCCGTATCCCGCCGGGCCCGGGCAGGGGCTTGCAGCGGCTGGGCACCAGGAGCCCGGCGCTGGCCAGGGAACACTCCCCCGGATCCCCCGCGGCACCATCCACGAGCAGAACGCGCACCCCGCTGCGGGCCAGGTGGAGGGCGCTCCACATCCCGATCACTCCGCCGCCCACGACGAGGACATCCCACTTTCGCCGAAAGATTTCCTCCTCCGACAGATCGGCCTCGGCCCCAGCCGGACTTTCCGTGGCCACCCCTTCGGCGTGCTCCATGCTCCCCTCCGAGTGAAAAGAGTTCGCTCCCCTGTTCCCGAGCAAACCGGTTCCTCTCCGTCCCAAGCATCCTTCATACCCGGGCCGACACGAGCGCAACCAAGCATGACAATGCCGCGAGGCGGGGTCGGCGGCACGCCGAAGCGAGGGTTTCATACCGGGTTTTACCTGACGGGGCCGGCAGCGCCTGACCAAAAACCCTGAATTCCAGGGCTCCTGGTCAATTGCCCGGTATGTATCCTCGGCTCGGGATCACCCGAATTTGGCCTACCGCCTCCGCAACAAGGCCCTGAAGCCTTATGAAACCCCGCGAGGCGCTGCAGCCGACCCCGCCTCGCGGCATAATATGATACAATTCAATAAGTTAGGCACATTTTTATACAAAAAAAGGACTGACCGGACGAAAACGAGACTAGCCGGCACGGGATGTATTGACAAGCCCGTCTCTTGGACAGCCGTCCCCCGCTCCGAACACGACCGGATTGAATCCCATCCCCGTTCCGTGTATTCTGCCGCCCGCCGGGCAATGGCACCTTTCTTTCACGCTCAACCCGCACCCGGAGGAAGGGATGAAGCTGCTCGTGAGCGGAGACATCCATCTCGGCCGCACCTCGACCCGCCTGTCCCGGAGCCTGCACCAGGATGTCGGCTCCACCGCCGCCGCTTGGCACCGGCTTGTGGATCAGGCCCTGGAACACGGGGTGGACCTGGTCTGCCTGAGCGGGGATCTGGTGGACGCGGGCAATCGCTTCTGGGAGGCCGTGGGCCCTGTGGAGGAGGGCATCCGCAGACTCGGGGACCAGGGGATCCTCACCCTGGTGGTTTCCGGGAACCACGACCACGACGTGCTCCCCCGCCTGGTGGACGCCCTGGGCTCCCCCTGGCTGCGCCAGCTGGGGCGCGGCGGCGAGTGGGAGCGCTTTGTGTATTGCCGCGGGGACGACCCCGTAGCAGCCATCGACGGCTGGTCCTTTCCCCAGGGCCATGTCACCCGGGATCCGCTCCGGGAGTATGCGCCGAGCGACCCCGGAGCTCCGGTCCTCGTCCTGCTCCACGGGGAGCTCGACGTTCCCGGGAGCCGCTTCGCCCCCCTGGACCGCGGCACCATGCAGGCCCTGCCCGTGGACGGCTGGCTCCTGGGCCACAATCACAATCCGCCCGGACAGCGGCAGGACGAGGGGGCGGCCCCTATTATCTACGTGGGCACGCCCCAGGCCCTGGACCCCAGTGAATACGGTCGGCACGGCCCCTGGCTCGCGGAGGTGGGCCCCGGTGGGATCCGCGATCTGCGCCAGCTTCCCGGCTCCGACGTGCGCTACGAGACCCTGCGGATGGATCTCACCGGAATGGACCGGGAGGAGGCCCTGGAATCCGCGGTTCTCGCCGAGCTGGACCGCTGCGCCAAGGAGGTCGCCGGCGAGGCCGGCCCCTTACGCTATCTGAGCCTGCGCCTGGAGCTCGCCGGACAGAGCGAGCTCGCCCCGCGCCTCCCCGAGCTCATCCCCAACTTGGCCGATGTGGAGAGACAGGCCGGGCAGTTCCTGGTGGGCATCGAACGGACCGAGATCACCGCCAGCGCTCCCGTCGATCTCCAGGAATACGCCCGCAGCGACACGCCGCCCGGGGTAGCGGCCCGCATTCTGCTCGAGCTGGACGCGGAGGAGCCCTCCGGGGAGATCCGGGAGCTCATCTCCGCCACGCAGCGCACACTGGAGGAAGCCGGCAAGAGGCGGGACTGCGCCCAGCTCGCCGAAGGGATTCGGGCCGATCCCGAGGCGGCCAGGGAGGTCCTTCGCGCCGAGGCCCGCAATCTGTTGAACGAGCTGTTGAGGCAAGCCCCATGAGCCGTCCGGCCCTGACCTTCCAACGCATCGCCGTGCACCGGGCCCCGGGGGTGGATCGCGGCGAGGCCTTCGCCCTGGAGGACCTCCGTCCCGGGATCAATCTGATTCACGGCCCCAACGGCGCGGGCAAGACCACCACCGCCCTCCTCCTGCAGGAGCTGCTCTGGCCCGGAAGGGTCCTTTCCGGCAGGCCCTCGGTGGAGGGCGAGTTCCACCTGGAGGGGCGCGCCTGGCGCGTGGACCTCGAGGCAGGGGCCGCCTCCTGGCACTGCGACGGCGGCAGGGCCCATCCCCCGGAGATCGGCCCCGCGGAGGCACGCTCCCGCTATTACCTGGCCCTGGACGACCTGCTCCGGGACAGGGACGCGGACTTCGCCAAGCAGGTGGCCGATGCCTCCAGGGGCGGATACGACCTGCGGTCCGCGGCAAGGGCCCTGGGATACCGCGAGTCCTTTCCCTCCCGGTCCAAGCAGCGAAGGGAGCTGGAAACAGCCCGGCGCGGGCTGCGCGAAGCGCAGCAAAAGCAGGACGAGCTGGACCGCGAGGAGCGGGAGCTCCAGCGCCTGCGCCGACGGAAGGCGCAAGCGGAAGAGGCCGGGCGGGAGCTGGAGCGCCTGCGCCTGGTCCGGGAATACCTGGCCAGGGACGAGGAGCTCAACCAGATCAATGCCCAGCTGGAGGCCTATCCCGCGGAGATGGCCGAGTTGCGCGGGGACGAGCTGGAACGGATCCAGCAGCTGCGCCAGGAGCGGGAACAGAAACAGCGGCAGCTGGAAACCCAGCAGGGACGCCTGGAGGAGGCGAACCGG
>CAYFSD010000305.1:0-3032 GCA_964345705.1 uncultured Desulfohalobiaceae bacterium | reverse complement strand
ATGAGGCCGGAGTCGGCGACAGGCACGCCGTCGTTGGAGAAGGCCGCGCATCCGGACCGGGCCAGCTCGTGCATGGGCGCGAGATCCTTGCCCTTCAATCCGAGGCTCAGGGCGCCCACGGGATGCAGTGCAGGGCCCAGCGGATGGCTCCCTCGCGCGGCATTGAGCATCAGGGAGGTGACCGCGGCGTTGTCGTTGACCGGGGAGGTGTTGGCCATGCAGAGGAGGCTGGCGAATCCTCCGGATGCGGCCGCGGCGAGCCCGGAGGCGATGTCTTCCTTGTGTTCCTGCCCGGGCTCCCGGAGATGGGTGTGGCAGTCGATGAGCCCCGGCAGAAGCACGAGCTCCCCGCTCGAGGCCGGCTCCTGGGCGGGGCGGAGCTCGGCGATGCGGTCCCCCTCGAGGATGCAGTCGCAGGCCTGGCCCTGCCAGACCACGCCTTGGATGATCCGTGTCCCGGACATGGTTTAGTCGCTCCTTTGACTGGTGGAGGTGAGGAAGAGGTAGAGCAGGGTCATGCGGATAGCGATGCCGGAGCTGACCTGGTCCAGGATGAGGCTGTCCGGGCCGTCCGCGAGATGGGAATCGATCTCGATCCCCCTGTTCATGGGGCCCGGATGCATGATCCTGGCTCCGGGTCGGGCCAGCTCCATGTGCCGGCTTCGGAGCCCGAAGCGTGTGGCGTATTCGCGAAGCGAGGGAAGCAGCCCCGATTGCTGTCGCTCCAGCTGCAGCCTGAGGCACTGGACCGCGTCCACGCCGCGGCAGGCCTCTTCCGGGTCGCTGTACACCGATACCGGCCAGTGGGCAATGCGACTGGGCAGCAGGGTCCTGGGAGCGCACACCCGGACCGAGGCCCCGAGCTTGGTGAAGAGCTCGATGTCCGATCGGGCCACCCGGCTGTGGGCGATGTCCCCCAGAAGGAGCAGGGTGCGATCCCGGAAACCGCCCCAGAGCTTGTACAGAGTGAAGCCGTCCAGAAGGGCCTGGGTGGGGTGGGCGTGCCATCCATCCCCGGCGTTGATGACGCTTGCCTCCAGCTGCCGGGCCAGGAACTCCGCGGCCCCGCTCTGGGCGTGCCGGAGCACGATGGCGTCGGGATGCATGGCCTGCAGGGTGAGCCCGGTGTCCTTGAGGTCCTCTCCTTTCTCCAGGCTGCTGCCCTTGGTGGCCAGGGAGAAGGTGTCCGCGGACAGCCTCTTCGCCGCGATGTCGAAGGAGGTCTTGGTCCGGGTGCTCGGCTCGGCGAAGAGCAGGAGCACGCTCTTGCCCTTCAGGGTCGGGGTCTTTTTGACCGGTCGCGTGTTGATTTCTTCAAAGTTCTGGGCCAGCTGGAAAAGCTGCAGGATCTCCGAGGAGGTGAGCTGGTCCACGCTCAGCAGGTCCTTGTGGGGCCAATCCATAAACCTCTCCTGACAGTGCTGGAATATGCTTCTCGACGGTGTCCCGCAGGGGCCGGTGCGCGGGAGTGGCGAATCTCTTCCCGGTGCTGTCCAAAAGCGCGGCCGCACAACGGCGTGCCGGGGTCGGGTCCTTATCCGCGCGCCGTTCTTGCCCACCAAACCGAGCCCAGGGAACGCGCCACCTCCCGGGGCACGATGCTGAAGCGGGCCCAGGCGCCTGGCAGCAGGGTGCCCAGCTCGGGATAGCGGCCGAGGGCGCGCGCGGGGGTGCTGGTGACCATTCCCAGTGCCTCTTCCGGGGCGATCGCCTCCCCGGTCCCCTCCAGCAGGGCAAGGAGCTCTCGCCACAGGTTCAGATCCGCGTTGGAGGCCAGGCTGTCCGTGCCCAGACAGAGGGGGACGCCTGCCGCGTGCATGGCCCGCCAGGGAGGCGCGCCCACGCCGATGGCGGCGTTGCTTCTGGGACAGAGGCACACGGTGGTGCCGCGATCCCGTAGGATCGGGATGTCCCTGTCTTCGGCCTGGACGCAGTGTACGGCCAGGGTCCCCTGGTCCAGGAGCCCCAACTGGTCCGCGTACTGCACGGGCGAGATCCCGGGGGCGACATAGTCCCCGGGCAGCAGAGTGCCCAGAAGCAGCTCCGCAAGCCCGCCCCGGCCCGTGGTCAGAAGCTCCACTTCCTCCGGCGACTCGGCCAGATGGAGCGGAAAGGGCCGCCCTTTCCGGCTGCTCCAGGTCTTGGCCAGCTGAAGGGTGCCGGGATGGGTGGAGTACAGGGCATGCCCGGAAAGGCCGATTCGGCTGTCACGGCCGGGGTCGAGGGCCTTGGGCCAGACCTCCCGGATGTCCTTGATCGGCTCGAAGCCGAGGACTTCCTTGAACAGGGAATATTCCAGACGGCTCTCCCGCAGGCGGCTGGAGACCAATGTCGGGCTGTGTCCGGTGATGTCGGCGACGCAGGCTGTGCCGTGCTCCTCGAGCTCGGCCATTGCCCCGTCCAGGCTCGCGGTGTCCGCTCCGTCCAGGGGAAGCTGCACCAAGCTGCGGACCCACGGGGCGAATCCCCGGCCCTGGACTGTGCGGCCCCTGAGATGGGAGAGCTCCAGGTGGGTGTGGGCGTTGATCAGCCCGGGGAGGAGCATTTCCGGACCCAGGTCCTGTATCGGGCCGGCGCAGGCCTTCTTGAGCTCACCGTAGGGCCCTGCGTCCGCGATCCGGTCCCCCCGGATCAGGAGCATCCCGTCCTCGATCAGAGGGCGCTCTTCCCGCATGGTGAGCAGGTGCCTGCAGCGCACGCCGCGCTCGTGTGGCGAAGAAGCAGGATGGTCCATTTGTGCCTGGGCCCCGCGCGGGCTTTTCCGGTGCTCTCCCAAGATTCCTTCGTTCCCCTGACGGCCGAACGGGCGGCCGCTACTTCCCGTAGGCTCTTATAAATGTTTCCGGTCCGTGAGACAAGGCCATACTTTTCCCGGGGGTAACTATTCACCACCGTGTCGGCTTACAATGATTAGTAGGGTGGTGAATAGTTATTTCCGGGAGCCGTGTGGAAATACAGGGTGAACCGCCTGTCCCGGGTGGAGCGTACGACATGGGGAGAAATGCCCAGATGGCCCAGCTTTTTTCGGTTGG
>CAYFSD010000304.1:0-3059 GCA_964345705.1 uncultured Desulfohalobiaceae bacterium | reverse complement strand
GAGGTCAGAGGCCGGAGATCGGAGACCGGATGTCGGAGGTCGGGAGCCGGATATCGGGGATCCGGTGCGAGAACAGCTCGCGGAAAAGTCGGCTTCCATGAGCCCCCGAGAGTCTCTTTGTCCCTCTCCCCCGGTCTGTCCTCCGTCCTCTGGCTTCTGTCCTCTGAAACCTCTCCTCCGTCCTCTGTCGTCTGTCCTCGATCCTCTGGAGCCTCTCCTCTGTTCTCTGTCATCTGTGGTCTATCTTCTGGCACCTGTCTTCTGGAACCAGTCTGTCCACGATATCCCGGGCCCGGTTCCGCGGATCGCCGGTCAGGACCTCCTCCTGATCCACCATCCGCTGCAGGAGGGGGCGAAGCATCTCCAGGGACCAGTCCACCACCTCGGCCCTGCGGGCCTCGCGCCGTCGCCTGTCCCGCTCTCCGCTCCGCGCATTCCGCTCGAAGACTTCGCGCATGGCCTGCAAGAGCTCCGCAACGCCTTGGTCCTTGGAGGCGACGGTCTCCAGGACACGGCCCTCCCGACCCTCCACTGCCTCACGTAGCTCCATGGCGAGGGTGTCCGCGCCCGGCTTGTCCGCCTTGTTCACCACCATGAGGTCCGCCACTTCCAGGAGACCGGCCTTGAGGGCCTGGATGTCGTCCCCCAGCCCCGGGGCGGAAACCAGGGCGGTCACGTCGGCGATGCGGATGATGTCCATCTCCGACTGTCCCACCCCCACGGTCTCGATGATCACTGGATCACAGCCGCTGGCGGCCATGATCCGGGTCGCGGCTCCCGCGGAGGCACACAGGCCGCCCAGTCGTCCCCTGGTGGCCATGGAACGGATGACCACGTCCTCGTCCAGGGCGTGCTGCATCATGCGCACCCGGTCCCCGTGGATGGCCCCGCCGGTCAGCGGCGAGGACGGGTCCACCCCGATCACGCCCACGCGTTTGTCTTGGCCGCGACAGTGAGCAATGAGCTTGTCCGTGAGCGTGGACTTGCCCGCTCCCGGGGCTCCGGTAATGCCCAGGACCATGGCCCCCTCGATGGGCCGAGCGTCCAGGGAGGCCAAAAGCCGTTCCGCCTCGGGCACCCCGTCCTCGACCAGGGAAATGGCCCTGGCGATGGCCCGGCTGTTCTGCTCCCCGATTCCGGAGATGATCGCCTCGATATCCATAATTAAGTGTCCCGGGCCCTTTACGCCCCTTCGGGCTCGAGCTCTCGAAAGGCGTCCACGATCTCCTGGATGGGCGTGCCCGGGGTGAAGACCTTCCGGATACCCTTTTCCCGTAGGGCGGGCACGTCCTCCTCCGGGATGATCCCCCCGCCGATAACGGGGATATCTCCGGCGCCCCGCTCCTTGAGGTGCTCCACCACCTCGGGGAAGAGCTCCAGGTGCGCCCCGGAGAGCAGAGAAAGCCCCACGGCGTCCACGTCCTCCTGGACCGCCGCTGCCGCGATCTGCTCCGGAGTTCGACGGATCCCGGTGTAGATCACCTCGAATCCGTTGTCCCGGAGCGCCCGGGCGATCACCTTGGCCCCGCGGTCATGCCCGTCCAGACCGGGCTTGCCGATCAGGACCCGCCGAATCGTTTTCCCTTCGGCCATGGCAACACTCCTTTGCAGGTTCGCGGTTCACAGTTCCAGGTTCACGGTTCACGGTTTGAAGATAAGACCTCAGGCAGTTAGCAACAGATCTACTGACTCACTGACCTCTGACTTACCGGTTCACGGTTCATCCTGTCTTGCTTTTGCCTTCTTTCAACCGTGAACCGTGAACGGGGAACCTGAAACCCCTACAGGCTGATCGTCTGCACCAGATCCCGCACGGCCTGCACGGAGCCCTCGAACTGCTTCCGCTCCTCGTCCGTGAGCTTGAACTCGATCACTTCCCTAACCCCGCCGTCGCCCAGCTTGGCCGGAACGCCGACGAAGTAGCCGCCCACGTTGTATTCCGTGTCGCAGTATGCCGCGCAGGGCAGGATCCGCTTCTTGTCCTTCAGCACGGCCTCCGCCATCTGCACCGCCGCAGCGGAGGGCGCGAAAAAGGCGCTGCCCGTCTTGAGCAGGCCCACGATCTCCCCGCCGCCCTTGCGGGTACGGTCCACAAGCTCCTCGATCCGCTCGCCGCTCAGGAGCTCGGTGATCGGAACGCCGCCCACGGAGCTGAAGCGGGGCAATGGCACCATGCTGTCTCCGTGTCCGCCCAGGACAAAGGCGTTCACGTCCTCCACGGAGACATCCAGCTCGTCCGCGATGAAGGTCCGGAACCGGCCCGAGTCCAGCACTCCGGCCATCCCGATGACCCGCTTGGCCGGGAACCCGCTGGCCTGATGGGCCACATAGACCATGGCGTCCAGGGGATTGGAGACCACGATGAGCACGGCTTGCGGGGAATAGTGGGCCACCTGCTCCGTGACCGTCTTGACGATCTCCGTGTTCTTGGCGATGAGATCGTCTCGGCTCATGCCCGGCTTCCGGGGCAGCCCGGCGGTGATGATCACCACGTCCGAGCCCGCGGTGTCCGCATAGTCGTTGGTTCCCACGATATCTGCGTCGAAGCCCTCGATGGGAGAGGCCTCGCGCAGATCCAGGGCCTTGCCCTGGGGCATCCCTTCCACGATATCCACCAGGCACACGTCGCCGAGCTCCTTGGAGGCCGCCCAATGGGCCGCGGTGGCTCCCACCATTCCCGCGCCCACGATGGTGATCTTCTTTCGAGCGGGCATATGTTCTCCTTTACTGCTTGCGAATTGTCGGAAAAAAGATTTTGAACGCCCTGCTAACCCACGACAGCAAGCACGTTACCCTTCTGCACGTTATCCCCTTCCTTGAAGCGGACTTCCCGGACCGTGCCCGAGCTGGGGGCGGTGATGGAGTTCTCCATCTTCATCGCCTCCAGGATGAGCAGGACGTCGCCCTCGTTCACGCTGTCCCCCTCCTGGACGTCGTAGCGGATAATCATGCCCGGCATGGGCGCTTCAACCGGAATGCCGCCGCCGGAGCCGGAAGCCGGCTTTTTCTCCTCTTTGGGCTGGGACGGGGCGGCGGGCTCGGGCTGTGGTTGCGGCTGC
>CAYFSD010000303.1:0-3062 GCA_964345705.1 uncultured Desulfohalobiaceae bacterium | reverse complement strand
GGGTGTACCTGGGCTTCATGGCCTGGAAGAGCGGCCTGCTCAGGCTGGATCGAGCCCGGGGCCTTCTCCCGAAATGGGACGCGGTCTCAGAGATTGTCAGGCAGGGGCTGCCCTCCAGCCTGAACTACATGACTATCGGGCTTGGCATCTACGTGATCACTTTTTTTGTCAGCGATTACGGCTCGGTGGCCGTGGCCGCCTATGGCGCGGCCATGCGGGTGGAGCAGATCGTGCTCCTGCCCAGCATAGGCCTGAACATCGCCACCCTGAGCCTGGTGGCCCAGAACAGGGGGGCCGGACTCCCGGACAGGGTCTGGGAGAGCATGCGGGTCTCCCTGGTCTATGGGGCCAGGATCATGGCTGTGGGGACCATTCTGGTCCTTGTTCTGGCCAGGCCTTTGATGTCTTTTTTCACCGCTGACCAGGCCGTGATCGATATCGGGACCACCTACCTGCGCATCGATGCCCTGGTTTTGTTCGCCTATGTGGTCCTCTTCGTTCACGTGGCCGCTCTGCAGGGCGTCAAGCGCCCCATGTTCGGGGTCTGGGTCGGTCTTTTCCGCCAGATCCTGGTCCCGGCCCTGGTTTTCACTCTGATGACCAGGGTTCTGGATGTGGGGCTGCTGGGCATCTGGTGGGGCATCTTTGCCATCACCTGGACGGCTGCCCTGGCAGCTGCCTATGCCGGGCGCATCTACCTGAGCAGAATCCTGGCTGCCGACCAGCGGGACAGCGGCCCAGCAGAGACATGAATCACAAGGGCAGCATGCAGATCATGAACTGCCCGGACAGGGTCCCAGTAAGGGGGTGAACATGGTCCTTTCTGAAAACGGAACCGAACGGGTCGAGAGCTCATTTCGGCTCTTCACCGAGATCAGCCGGGTCATGGCCGACTCGGCTATCCCGGAGCAGACCCTGCAGCAGGTGACCGAGCTCATCGCCTCCAGCCTGGGGACGGAGGTCTGCTCCATCTATCTCCTGGACCGGTCGGCAGGGGAGCTGGTGCTCAAGGCCACGGTGGGCCTGAAGGCTCAGGCTGTGGACAGCATCCGCCTCAGCCCGGGGGAGGGGCTGACCGGGCTGACCATGGAGCAGAAAAAAAACCTGCTCGTGATCGATCCTGCCTCCCACCCAAGGTTCAAGCTCTTTGAGCACAGCGGGGAGGATGTCTATCAGACCTTCCTCGGCGTGCCCCTGGTCTATCATCAGGAGAGTCTCGGAGTCATGGTCCTGCAGACCGTCAGAGCCGACGGGCTGACAGAGGACGATCTGGAGCTCTGTTCAGCCATCGCCTCTCAGGTTTCAGCCATCGCCGCCTATTCAGGCCTGCTGGAGCGTGTCCGGGATGAGCAGGGCGCGGCCGGTCAGGGACTCGACGCGAGGCACAAAGACGTCCGGGCAGGAAGGAACCTGATGCGGGGAATTCCGGTCTCTTCCGGGTTTGCCTGGGGGCAAGCCCATGTGCTGGGAGCAGGGGAGGGTTTTGATGCAGTGGACAATGAACCGTGCGCCCATCCTGAGGAGGACCGAAGACGGTTTGAGGCGGCGGTGCAGTCCACAGTGGACCAGGTCTCCTCCCTGATCTCCCAGATCGATGATTTGTCGCCCCAGGATCAGGATGTGCTCAAGACGCACAAGCTGCTCCTCCAGGACCAGACTTTCCTGGATAAGGTCGGGGCCAGGATCGGTGAGGGCGTCACGGCCGAGTATGGCTTGAAGCAGGTGGTCGAGGAGTATCTGAAGATCTTTCGCAATGTCGAGGACCCCTACCTCAGGGAGCGAGGCAAAGATATCGAGGATGTGGGCAAGTCGATTCTCAGGAACCTGTTGGGGATCCCCTCCCAAAGCACCAAAGTCTTTGAGCACAGCACCGTCGTGGTTGCCACCGACCTTTCTCCGGCCGACCTTGTGGCCCTGCGGCAGGACAACTTCAAGGGCCTGATTCTGTCCCGCGGGGGCAAGACCTCCCATGCGGTCATCCTGGCCCAATCCTTTGAAATCCCGACAGTCATCCGGGCCAGAGAGGCCGTGGAACGGATCACCGAGGGCGAGTCTTTGATTGTGGACGGCTCTTCAGGACTGATCTTCAGGTCCCCGCCTGAGGAGATTCAGGCGGAGTATCAGAGGCTGGCCAGCGATCACCAGCGCGTGGACCGGGAAATGCAGTCCTTGGCTGGGCTGCCGGCTGAAACCGCGGATGGGACCAGCCTGTCTCTGGGGGGCAACATCGGCATGATCTCCGATCTGGAGCTGGTCAAGAAATACGGTGCGGACCACATCGGCCTGTACCGGACAGAGTTTCCTTTCGTCATTCGGGGGGCCGTGCCCTCTGAACAGGACCAGACCGAGCTCTACACCAGGGTCCTGGAGGGTGCTCAGGGCCGTAGCGTTTGCTTCCGGACCCTGGATGTTGGCGGGGACAAGCTCCTGGCCTCCCTGGACTATCCGGAGGAGGACAACCCCAATTTGGGCTGGCGGGCCATCCGGGTCTCTCTGGAGCTGGAGGACATATTCAGAGTACAGATCAGGGCCGTACTCAGGGCTTCGGTTCATGGCCCGACCAAGCTCATGTTTCCGATGATCACCACCAGGAAGGAGCTGCAGCGGGCAGCGGCCGTGGTAGTCGAGGAGAAGGCGGGTCTGTCCAGGATGGGAGCGGCCTTTGCCGAGCCGATCCCCTTAGGGATGATGATCGAGGTTCCCGGGACCGTGGGGCTGCTGCCTCATCTCCTGGATCTCGTAGACTTTGCCAGCATCGGGACCAACGATCTCATTCAGTATGCCCTGGCCGTGGACCGCAATAACCCCAAGGTGGCCTCCTTGTACAATCCCTTCCACCCGGCTGTGCTCAAGCTCATCCAGCAGGCAGTGGCCAGCTGCCAGGCTGCCGGGGTCCCGGTGAGCATCTGCGGCGAGGCCGCGGCTGACCCCAAATGTGCTGTCCTCTTCCTGGGCATGGGGGTCAGGTCTCTGAGCATGAACCCCGGCTCGGTGCCCAGGGCCAAGGCCCTGCTGCGCACGATAACGGTTTCAGAAGCTGAGGCGGTCGTGGGCCAGGTGCT
>CAYFSD010000302.1:1271-3063 GCA_964345705.1 uncultured Desulfohalobiaceae bacterium | reverse complement strand
AACACCGGGTACCGCGGCCGTATCGGCATCTTCGAGCTGCTGGAAATCGACGACACCCTCGCGGACGCGCTCCGACGCGGGGCGAGCGCGGACTTCGCCTCGGCCGCCCGAAGCAAGGCCGGATTCAAGCCGCTCACGGCCAATGCCCTGGATTACGCTCGCGAGGGGATCACCAGCCTGGAGGAGGTCATCCGCGTGTCCGGTGAGCTGGAGCAGCCCCTGGAGGCCGGTGCCACGGCCGCCAGCGAGTCAAGGACACGGTTGCACCTGGCGAGGGACCAGGCGAAGCCGGAGTACTCGAAGCATCGCAGCTGAAAGGCCATTTCCGGCTCCCGACTCCTTGCTCCCGGTTTGCCCCTTTGTGCTCTGAGCTTCGAGCCTTGAACCTTTCATCTCCAATCTTGAACGGACCCCCATGCCGCACTTCCGTTATCTAGCCCGCACATCGGACGGCCGGGCCCAGGAGGGAGAGATCGAGGCCGCCTCCGCGGAGGCGGTCGCGGAAAGGCTGCAGAGCTCCGGGGCGATCCCCGTGCGCATCACCCCGGCCAGGGAGAGGGGAAGCTGGCGCGAGGCCCTGTCTGGCCTCCAGCTCTTCCAGAAGAAGGTCAGCCTGGACGACCTCATCCTCTTCACCCGGCAGATGTACAGCCTCATCCGGGCCGGTATCCCTCTGGTCCGGGCCCTGCACGGCATCCGGGAGACTGTGCGCAAGCCGGTCCTGCGCGAGACTCTGCAGGGGGTGATCGAGGAGCTGGAGGGGGGCAGGCAGCTCTCCGAGGCCATGGAGCAGTATCCGCGGGCATTTTCCCGCCTCATGGTCAACATTGTGCAGTCCGGGGAGGAGAGCGGACAGCTGGACCAGGCCTTTCTGGAGCTCTCCGGGTACCTGGACCGGGAAAAGGAGACCAGGGCCCAGATCAAATCCGCCCTGCGCTATCCCAGCTTCGTGCTGGTGGCCATCGCAGTGGCCACCGCCGTGATCACCCTCTTCGTCATCCCCGCCTTCGGCCGGCTCTTCGAAAGCTTCGACGCCCAGCTCCCCTGGCCCACGCGGGTGATTATCGCTGTCTCCGACTTCGCCTCCAGCTACTGGCTCCCGATTCTCGCCCTCCTGATCGCCGGCTTCTTCGGCCTGCGGGCCTGGATCCGCACCGAGCGCGGCCGCTATCACTGGGACCGATTGAAGCTGAGGATCCCCGTGGTGGGGAGCATTCTGCTCCGGGCCAGCCTGGCCCGCTTCTGCCGCGGCTTCAGCATGGGCTTCTCCTCCGGGGTGGGGGTATTGCAGTGCATCCGCCTCTCCGGCCAGGCCCTGGACAACGCCTACATCGCGGCCAATCTGGAGGTGATGCACGATCACGTGGAACGGGGCAACAGCCTGACCCAGAGCGCCGAGGCCTCGAACCTCTTCACCCCGCTGGTATTGCAGATGCTCTCCGTGGGCGAGGAGACGGGAAATGTGGACAGCATGCTCTCCGAGGCCGCGGACTTCTACGAGCGGGAGGTGGACTACGAAGTCAAGAATTTGACATCAAGCATCGAGCCAATCCTCATCGTGGTGGTCGGGGCCATGGTCCTCATCCTGGCCCTGGGCGTGTTCCTGCCCATGTGGAGTTTGGGGCAGCAGGCGCTGTAGCAGAGAGGAAGACAGAAGATCGAAGAATTTTGCGCGCCACGACGCCACGACGCAGCGCAAGAAATAACTTCTTCTTCTTTCTTACGTCGCGCCGTCGCGTCGCTGCGCGAGGTATTCTTTTTCTTCATGTCTTCATGGGGCCCAACAACGCAT
>CAYFSD010000302.1:0-1171 GCA_964345705.1 uncultured Desulfohalobiaceae bacterium | reverse complement strand
GTCGCTGCGCGAGGTATTCTTTTTCTTCATGTCTTCATGGGGCCCAACAACGCATGGATTCCTTAAGCACGCGCCGTTTGCTGCGCTACGCCGAATACGGCCTCCTGGTGATCATCATCGGCCTGATCGTGCTCTTCTTCCTGAACCAGGTGCAAGACGTGCACAGGAACGCGGAGCGCATGGCGGTCATGGGCGAGATCAATTCCCTGCGGGCGGGGGTGGTGGCCGCGCGAAAGCTGCCGGGACCCAACCCGGTTCTGCTGCTGGAGTCCACGCCCCGCAACTACCTTGGCCCAGTGAAGGATTCGCAAGAGCGGGACATCCCTTCGGGCTCCTGGTTCTATCGACCGGATCAAGAGCTGCTCATTTACAAGGCCCACTATGCCCATGACTTCCCCTTCCTCAAGGAACCGACCCGAAAGCTCCGGCTCACCCTCATGCGCCCGGATCGGCTCCAACAAAAGCATCAGGGCAATATCCTGGCCTGCAACCCGGACGCGTGTTTGACATATATCCCCAAGCCGAGATAGGAAAAGCTCATATTATTGACAGGGGGAACCTGCTTGGGATTTTTCCCCTCAGTCTAAAAAGGAGACCCTATGCAACGGGACTCGGGGTTCACCCTGATCGAGCTGGTGGTAGTCATCATTATCCTGGGGCTTCTGGCCGCCTTCGCGGTCCCCAGATTCCTCGGAGTGCAGAGGGAGGCGCGCATCTCTACCCTGCAGGGACTGCAGGGCAGTATTAACGGAGCAGCGAGCCTAACCTATGCTAAGGCTATGTCCACAGGCAATTCCACTATCTCCAGCGAGGACGTGATAGGCAGCTTTAAGGGAATTGAAACAGTGGGCAGCACAACAGGGGAAGGCGTTTTTCCCGAGGCAAACGAAGACGGTATTGTGGAGGCACTGCAGGATACCAGCGGATATCAAACGGAAAACGGCACCACAGCTCATATAAACGGCCTTGGCTTTTCTAGCGATTTTGAGGCTTTCGACAATGACAACACCATCGTATTTTGGCCTGACAACATAGATTTGTCAGATACTCCAGATACCCAGTGCGCAGTGGGCTATGCGGCAAACAGCACTGACTATGCGGTTGAGATCACCACAGATGATTGCTGAGGCAGCCCAAGCAATACCTGATCGACTACGGCAAGTATTCTCTG
>CAYFSD010000301.1:0-3084 GCA_964345705.1 uncultured Desulfohalobiaceae bacterium | reverse complement strand
AAGCTCACCGAGACCCGCGGCTATCACTGCGCCTGGATCCTTCTCTTCGACGCCCGCGATGGGATTGCGGCAGCCGCTGAAACCGGTCTTTCCCGGGAATTCCCTCTATTCCTGCAAAGATTGCGGGACGGGGAACGCTTCTATTGCATCCGCAGGGCGCGGAAGCAGCAGGATGTCCTGGTCGTCCACGAGCCCTCCTCTTTCTGCGCCGACTGCCCTCTGTCCGAAAAACACGCCTCCCGGGCCACCATGTCCGTCCGTCTGAAGCACAAGGAAGCTGTGCACGGGCTGCTCGCAGTGTCCATGGACCGTTCCTTCGCTCAATACGCCGAGGAATGGGATCTCTTCCGCGAAATTGCCGCGGATCTCGCTTTTGCCCTGTACAACCTGGATCTGGAAGAAGAGCACAAGCATTCGGTGGATGCCCTCCGCGAATCGGAACGCCAGTTGTCCGCCCTCATGGCCAACCTTCCCGGCATGGCCTATCGGTGCCGCATCGACACCGACTGGACCATAGAATTCGTCAGCCAGGGCTGCCGAGAGCTGACCGGATACGACAGCACCGAGCTGATGGGCAACAAGACGACCGCGTACATCGATCTCATTTCCCCTTCCGATCGCGAGCGGGCAAAAAGGGTAATGCAGGAAGCCGTCCGGACAGGGAGTCCCTTCGAGGTGGAATACCGCATCACGGCTGCCAATGGAGAGGAAAAGCACGTATGGCATAGGGGCGTTTGCGTGGCGAGCAAAGAGCGAGGCCCCTTTTTGAAAGGGTTTATCTCGGACATTACGGAGAAAAAACAGGCCGAGATCGCCCTCCGCAAACAAAAGGATCATATGCGGGCCATTCTGCAGGCCAATCCGGACCCCCTTGTGGTGTACGACCACCTGGGCCATCCCCAGTACATCAATCCGGCCTTCACCAGGGTATTCGGCTGGTCCATCGACGAGCTGCGGGGACGTCGAATCCCCTTTGTCCCACAGGATCAGGCGGAAAAAACGAACTCGGCGCTCCAGGAGATCTTCGATATCGGCGAGCCGGTACAATTCGATACCAAGCGGTTGACCAGAGACGGCCAAATTCTGGACATCAGGGTGAGCGCGGCTCACATCTCCCGATGGGAAGAAGAAAACCACTCCGGCCTGGTGGTCAACCTGACAGACATCACCGAACGCAAGCGGCTGGAGAAGGAGCTCGAGGAGATGAGCCTCTACGACACCCTGACGGGGCTCTACAACAGGGCGTTCTTCGAGGAGGAGATGCGCCGGCTGGAAAGCAACCGCTGCTCTTGCGCCTCCATGGTGGTCTGCGACATCGACGGGCTCAAGCTCATCAACGATACCCTGGGGCACAACAAGGGAGACGAGCTGCTCCGCGCCGCAGCGGATGTCCTTCGGGCCTGCTTCCGGGCCGGGGACATCATGGCCCGCATCGGCGGAGACGAGTTCGCGGTCCTGCTCTCCGATACAGACGAGGACACCGTGCGCTCCCGCTGCGAACAGGTCCACGCAGAGGTGGCCGACTATCATCGTCGCCATCCCGAGCTCGGGCTTTCCGTGTCCGTCGGCTATGCAGTCAGCCAAGAGAGACCCGAGGACATGAAGGCGCTGTTCAAGCGGGCCGACGACGCGATGTACAAGCAAAAGCTGCAGCAGAGCCGTAACTCTCGCAATGAAACCGTCCAGGCCCTGATCACCACCATGGAGGCCAGGGACAATGCCACCGACGGCCACGCCGCGCGTCTGGCGAATTACGCCCGAAAACTGGGGCGATCTCTCGGTCTCTCCGGAAGTCGCCTCAAGGACCTGCGCCTGCTGGCTCGCTTCCACGATCTGGGCAAGGTGGGCGTGCCGGACTCCATCCTCTTCAAGCCGGCCCCCCTTACCGAGGAGGAATTCACGGAAATGAAGCGGCACTGCGAAATCGGACAGCGCATCGCCCTCTCCACGACGGATCTCGCGCCAATCGCGGACTTCATCCTCAAGCACCACGAGTGGTGGAACGGACAGGGCTATCCTCTAGGCCTCCGGGGAGAGGAAATTCCCCTGGAAAGCCGGATTCTGGCCGTCGTGGACGCCTACGACACCATAACCAGCAAGCGCCCGTACAAGGAAGCCATGCCCCACAACGAGGCGATCAAAGAGCTTCTCCGCCACTCCGGGACCCAGTTCGACCCGGATCTGGTGGGAGAATTTGTCAGCATTATGGAGGCCCGGACGAGCCAATAGGCAACGAATTGCGCGTGTTCCGTGCCCGAAGCGGCCGAGGGGCAGGGAGAGGAGACCGATTCAGCACCTTGCGAAGCCGTGATGCTCACGGGGCATTCCCGCTGACCCCGGAGTTGTGCTGAATGGTTACGGGAGAGGGCACTCCGCTCTCAAAGGGCAAGGCCCTTCCAGGACAATATGCCGCCCAGTGCAAGGATCATCCAGAGCATGAGCCGCTTGTAGGCGTCGGTCCGGATATGCCTGTAGCAGACCATCCCCAGCGCGCCTCCCGCCGCCAGACCCGGAAGGCTCACGGCGTAGAGGACGACCACCTCCCGGGTGATCAACCCCGTCAGGGCGTGCAGGCTGGAAATGCCCACGGTGGTGAGGAGAAAAAAGGCCACCATGGTGGCCTTGATCGCATCCTTCGGCCACGGCTGGATGGAGGTATAGACAATGACCGGAGGCCCGCTCGCTCCAATGGAGCCGCCCAACCCTCCGGCGATAAACCCCGTGATCCAGGCCCAGAGGGAGGCCAGCTCCCTCGGGGCTGGGGCTTTCAGGACGGCATACGCCCCGTAGGCCAAGAGCACCACGCCCAGCACGGTTTGCAGGATCGCCGAGGGAACCGTCTTCAGGATATACACGCCCACCGGGATCCCCGGAACTGCGGCCAGAAGCATGGGCAGGCACAGCCGCCAGCGAATCGCTCCGCGCAGCTGCCAGCCGAGCACGATATTGATGCTCAAGGCCAAGAGCCCGACCATGGGAATGACCGTTTTCATTTCCACGAACAGGGCCATGAGGGGCAGGGCCACCATAATCACCCCCACTCCGGTCATTCCCTGAGTGAATCCCGCAAAGGCGGCGATAAGG
>CAYFSD010000300.1:0-3088 GCA_964345705.1 uncultured Desulfohalobiaceae bacterium | reverse complement strand
ACCTCAAGGCCTCAGCATGCACGACCACGTGCCCGAGGTCGGATCAATCTGCTGAACAGTTACGATTTTACGGGAGCGATTATGGACTGGCGCACCCTCGGCGCGACCTTCGGCACCATTTTCCTGGCGGAGCTGGGGGACAAGACCCAGGTCGCCTCCATGATGATGGCCGCCCAGAGCAAGAGCCCCTGGACCGTCTTTCTCGGCGCGGCCCTGGCCCTGATTCTGGTCACTCTTATCGGGATCCTCGTGGCCCAGGCCCTGACTCAGGTCCTGCCCTTGGAGCTGATCAAGAAGGGAGCCGGCCTGGGATTCATGATCCTCGGGCTCCTGGTTTTCCTGGATGTCCTGTGATCCGCCGGGAAGCCCTTCGGAGGTCAACCCCCGATCGCGGACATGGTTCGCCCTCCCGGGCCCGGAGCCTTCTGTCGGCGCAGGATGTCGCATCCCATGGGCTTCTTGGCCGCCGCCAGGCGCAGGATCCGCACCAGCTGCTCCCTTCCCAGGCGCTCCGAGCGCAGAACGGGACGGAGCCGGTACTCCTTCTCCGAAAAGAGGCAGGTGCGGAGCCGGCCGTCGGAAGTGATGCGGAAGCGATTGCAGGTGGCGCAGAAGTGGTCCGTCATGGGGGAGATCACTCCCAGCCGACCCAAGCCGGAGTCCAGGGCGTACATGCGGGCGGGGCCGCTGTTGGGCTCCTTCCTGTCCACCGGAGTGAGCGAGGCGTGGCCCTTGGCCTCCTCGAGGATCTCTCCCGCGCTCCAAATCCGCGAATCGTCACTGGAGCAGCACCCGCTCAGGGGCATGAGCTCGATGAAGCGAACGTCCAGGGGATAGCGTCGGGCCAGATCCAGAAAGCCCTCCAGCTCGTCGTCGTTCACCCCCCGCATGGCCACGGCGTTGAGCTTGATCCGAATCCCTTCCTCCAGCCCGTTCTGGATGGCCCGCCAGACCTGGGGAAAAAGATCCCTACCGCAGAGACGGGCATAGCGCTCCCGGTCCAGGGTGTCCAGGGAAATGTTCAGTCGGGTCAGGCCGATATCCCGGATCCGCCGCATCTCGTTCGCGATCAGGGTCCCGTTGGTGGTGAGCCGGAGATCGATATCCGGGAACCGCTCCAGGATGCGGCTGAGGAAAGGGAAGAAATCCCTTCGCGCAAAGGGCTCCCCGCCCGTGAGCCGGACCTTGTCCACTCCGATCCGACGGGCCGCCGCGATGAGCTCCAGGTTCTCCTCGTAGGTGAGGATATCGCGGTGCGGGATGAAGTCCCCCCGGTCCAGGGAGCAGTAGGCGCACCTCAGGTTGCAGCGGTCCGTTACGCTGAGACGGAGGTAGCTGATCCTCCGGCCGAATCGGTCCAGGCATTCGAAGTGGCTCATCTTGGCATCACCTTGTCCTGTCCTGATTCCCGCATAAGCACGCAAGCGCCTCGCACCGGAAGCTTTTTCACTCCCACCGCAGGGCCTGTTCCCTGTCCGCATCCAGCTCCACGACCAGACTCTCCAGGATGCGCTCCACCCGGACCTGGCCCAGATCGGCCCCCTTGACCGGGCGCACGTCGCGGACCAGGGCGCAGAGGACATGCGCCTTGTCCGCAAGGGACTGATAGCTGTGCAAGCCGGCGATCATGGCGGCATCCAGGATACTCCTGCGGGGGACCTCCTGTCCAGCGAAGTCCCGCTGCAGGATGACGTGGGCCCCCGGGCCGTCCTGGGCGTGGAACCAAAGATCAAAAGGTCCGGCCGCCTGGTTGAGCAGCTTGTGGTTGGATCGCTTGTTCTTGCCCCGCACCACGGTGAAGCGGTCCTCGCTGGTGTACACCGCGACCTGGAGCCCGCGAAGCCGGGGCGGGAGCCTGCGGCCGGCGCCCCTGTTTCCCGAGGATGCGGGGGCTCGGGTTGACCTCGGCACATCTGCGGGCTCCCGCGCCGCGAGCGTTTCCAGCTCCCGCTCCAGCTCCTGTCTGTGCCTGGCGACCTGTTCCAGGCCCCTGCTTCCCTTCCGGGCCTTGCGGAACATGGCTTCCATGTTCTGCAGATAGGTGCGCCCAGGGTCCAGCTCGATTCGACGGGTCTGACCCTGCTCGTCCAGCACCTCCACGGCCTCGTACTTCCCGTGCGGCTCATAGCAGTAGAGATGCGCCTGCAGGAGGAGCCCTGTCTGATACAGGGCGGCCATACCGCGCAGCCTCTCTTCATCCTCCTGCACCCGGGCCAGCTTCCTGCGCGCCTTCTTCAGGGCCCTGCTCTGTTCCCGGGCCTGTTCCCGCTTGCCCGAATAGTGCTCCTGCAATACGGCCCAGCCGTAATAGTACACCGCCTCCTCTGCGGTGGCGTATTCGCGGCAGCGCCAGTCCGCGCCCACCTGCTCCCTCGGCGGCCAGGGGGATACGAGGTGCCGCCCTGAGGGGGAGGCGCAGTGGTGAAAGCGCTCAGGCCGCTCGGACTGCAGGGCGTGCAGCAGGGCTTTCGCCTCCTCCCCATCCCGTGCGGCAAGGGTGTTGCGCAGCATGGGCGTCATCTGGGGATAGGCGCGATAGATCCCGGGATCGGAGCAGGCGGTTTCCAGATCCGGCCACTCCGGCTCTTCGCCGAATCCGGCGGGGAGCTCCCCTTGCAGGTCCAGGCCGCGGACGATATCCAGAACGAGCCACTCCGATCCGGGCTCGAGCAAAAGGGCCGCCTGTCTGTGAGGCCAGTTGGAGATGACCTCGGCAATCTTGCGCCGCCCGATCCGCTTGCGCCACCACAGGGTTCCCGGGGATGGCTGCTCCGGATTGTCCGGTTTGGAGGGGGAGAGAAAGAGAACCCCGTGCTTGGCGTGAGCCGCGAGCAGTAGGTGCAGCCTGGAACCCAGGCGGATGGTCCAGACATCGGGCCACGGCTGATACACCCTGTCCACGCGCTTGCCCACAAGGCTCGACCGGATCTCCTGCAGCAGATAGCGGAAAACGTGCGCGTCCATAGGTCAGGGGGAGATCCTTTGACTCCAGTCCTACATCATCTTGTACCTATTCACCACCCCAATGCCTCGGCATCCACGGGCACGGGGTCCTTGAATCAGCTGGCCTTCGGATCTGCCCTCTTTT
>CAYFSD010000299.1:0-3124 GCA_964345705.1 uncultured Desulfohalobiaceae bacterium | reverse complement strand
ATCGATGACATCCGGAAATCCCGTTTGCATTTGCAGCGATTCCGGGAGAGAATGGTTTTTTCCAGTGACGGGCCCATGAAATACGCATAAAGAATTTCTTCGCTGGCTCATTTTCGCTTCGAGGCGAGACGGGATGGAATCGCTCAGCTCAGGTTGAAATCAGGGAGGCCGCATGACAGAGGAGTTTGAAACCGTTCCCGCGAACGTGGAGAGGCTGGGGGAGCCAAAGGTCCAGTCCCCCCTGCCCTTCACCCACTTCGTGCCCCACGAGAAGAGCGTGACCATGGAGATCCCCCCGGAGCTCCACCAGAAGGAGCAGGGCGGGCCGCAGTACTATTCCTTCGAGGAGTCGGGGCCCAAGGAGAGGATCTACTTCGACCCCAGCAAGACCAAGTGCGCCATCGTGACCTGCGGGGGGCTCTGTCCGGGAATCAACGACGTGATCCGGGCCGTGGTCATGGAGGCCCACTACCAGTACGGGATCTCCTCCGTTCTGGGCATCCGCTTCGGGCTGCAGGGCTTCATCCCCAAATACAAGCACGAGGTCTGGGAGCTCACTCCGGACAGCGTCACGGACATCCACGAGTTCGGGGGGACCATGCTCGGCTCCTCCCGGGGGCATCAGTCCTCGGAGGAGATCGTGGACGCCGTGGAGCGGCTCAATGTCAATGTCCTCTTCGTCATCGGCGGGGACGGGGCCATGAAGGCGGCCCACGCCGTGGCCAGCGAGGTGAGCAGCAGGAACATGAAGATCTCCGTGATCGGGGTCCCCAAGACCATTGACAACGACATCCCCTTCATCTCCCGGTCCTTTGGCTTCGACACCGCGGTGTCCAAGGCCATCGAGGCCATCCGCTGCGCCCACATCGAGGCTACCGGGGCGTACAACGGCATCGGCATGGTCAAGCTCATGGGCCGGGAATCCGGATTCATCGCCGCGGAGTCCTCCCTTTCCCTGAAGGAGGTGAACTTCGTCCTCATCCCCGAGGATCCCTTTGAGCTGGAGGGGGAGAATGGATTCCTGGCCCATCTGCGCAAGCGGCTCAGGGACCGCGGACATGCGGTCATCGTCGTGGCCGAAGGGGCGGGCCAGGATGTCTGCGCCAGGGAGAAGGGCATGGAAGGGGACCAGGTGACCGACGCCTCGGGCAACCCCGTTCTGGAGGATATTTGCGGGCTGCTCCAGGACAAGATCAAGGACTATTTCAAGGCCAAGGACATGGATCTGACCCTGAAGTTCATCGATCCCAGCTATATCATCCGCTCCGTGCCGGCCAATTCCGGGGATAGGGTCTATTGCGGCTTTCTGGGCCAGAACGCGGTGCACGCCGCCATGGCGGGGAAGACGAGCATGGTGGTGAGCAAGCTCCACGACCGCTTCGTGGACCTGCCGCTGGATCTGGTCACCCAGCGGCAGAGGCGGAAGCTGGACATTACTTCCAACTACTGGCGGGCCGTTCTGGAGTCCACCGGGCAGCCCCTGTCCATGCGGAATACGTAGGGCGACCCCGCGGGGCGGCCCCCGGATCCCGGCCAAGGAGGCGTCACATGGAACGCGACCCGGACATCGACATAACGATCACCGCGAGCCTATTCTATCTCCCCGTCCTGGGCCATTTCGCCAAGGCCCTGTTCACCAGGCATCCCCTGTTGCAGGACGAGGACGGGGATCTGCCCTACAGCATGGAGCTCGTGCTCTACGAGGCCTGCGCCAATGTGGTCCGTCACGCCTACGCCGCCGACAAGGACGGGGGCAAGCTGCGGCTGCGGATCTGGTTCTTCCCGGACAGGCTGACCATGCGGGTTGTGGACTACGGCCCCGGATTCGAGCTGGAGAGCATCCCCCAGCCCGACCTGGAGAAGCCCAGGGAAGGGGGGCTGGGTCTGTATATCATCCGTTCCGCCATGGACTGGTTCACCTATGACTATTCCAGCGCGGAGGAGGGCAATGCCCTGCATATGGAGAAGATCCTGGGGGATGCCCCTCTGTGAGCCGGTAAGAAGCCCGGCACTCATTCCAAGAATGACCGCGGGAGCGGTCGGAACACGTTCCCACGCAGAGCGTGGGAACGATAATGAATTTTGTGTCTTGTAGGCCGCCTCCAAAATTTCAAGTGACGGCGCGAAAAAAGCTCAAGCTTGAACAGTAGGAGATCTCCATGAAAGCTTGAGCTTTTTGAAGCAACGAAGCAATTGAAAGATTTGGAGGCGGCCTGCTAGCGCAGACGGAACCAGCCGCGCTTTCTGCTCAAAGCCCCTTCCAGCTCCGGAAGCGCCGCTTCCCCCGCTTCCCGCCCCGCGCGGACCATCTCCCGCACCCGCTCCATCTCGTGCCACTGCACATCTCCCGTGTCCGGATACACCGCGATGTCCGCCCGTTCCATGAGACGGGTGGTGAAGGAGTGCATGTTGATCTCCTCCGCCCGGAGCATGACGTCGATGGCGGACTCCGGCTCCTTTTTCCGGTCCAGGCTGGGGAGAACGGCCACCCCCATGGTCAGGGCGTCCTCCGCGTGCTCCGCATAGGGCACGGGCAAGGGGCAGCAGATGGCCCCGTCGCTCAGAGAGAGCCCCTCGTGCTCCACCGGGCTGAAAAATCCGGGGATGGCGGAGCTCGCCGTGACCGCCCGGATAAGGTTCCCCGTGCACAGGGGGTTCTCCCGGCCCCAGGAGATGTCCGTGCAAAGAGCCACGAAGGGAATGCGGCATTCGGAGAAGTCCCGGATATGGATGAGCCCCTCCAGGGTCCGCTCCAGCCGCTCGGATTTGAGCAGACCGCGCCGCGTCTGGGCCAGGTTCAGGGCCAGGGTGCCCATGATCTTGGCCCCGATCAGGTCCCAGAAGCTGGCCTCCCGCTTTTCGCCCCGGGAGAAGCGCTTGAGCCCCAGCCGGGCGTAGTCCTCCCGCTCCGCGAGATCCTCGAAGCGCTCCTGGATGCGGTAGGCGTCCAGGGTCTCGGAGTACATGGCCCCCACGATCGCGCCGATGCTGGTGCCGGCGATGTGGTCCACCTCGATCCCGTTGTCCTGCAGGACCTGGAGCACGCCGATGTGGGCCAGCCCCCTGGCCCCGCCCTGGCCCAGGGCCAGGCCAACTCCTTTCCTGGTCATGGCCTTGCTCCTTA
>CAYFSD010000298.1:0-3137 GCA_964345705.1 uncultured Desulfohalobiaceae bacterium | reverse complement strand
CAGTGAGCGCTACATCCTGCCCCTGCTCTCCATTATCGAATCCTTCCGGCCCTCGAAAGAAGACATCTCCACGGTCACCCGCAAGGGCGAAACCGTTCCCTTCCGGGGCCATCTCTTGTCCCTCTTCCGTCTGAGCCGGCTGTTCAACGTCCAGGACGCGGAGACGGACCCCACCCAGGCCATCCTGGTGGTCATCGAGCACTCCGGGCGGCAGGTCGCCCTGATGGTGGACGAGCTCCTGGGCCAGAACCAGACGGTGATCAAGAATCTGGGCGAGGCACTGGGTCACATCGAGGGCATCGCCGGAGCGAGCATCATGCCCGATGGCTCTCCCGGCCTGATCCTGGACGTGAACGGGATCATCAAGATGGCGACCAGAGGGTTCTAAGGCGAAGTGAATAGTGACAAGTGACAAGTGACAAGTGATCACTGATAACCGATAACTGATAACCAATAACAGATAACTGATAACCGATAACTAGAACTCTTCCAAGGAGCCTCGATCATGGCCAAAAGCACGGATGCCGTACAGGAAGCCCAACAGGGCATGGAAGAGCTCGCTGGCAAGTACCTCACCTTCGAGCTCGGAGACGAGTCCTACGGCCTGCAGATCCTCAAGGTGCAGGAAATCATCAAGATGCAGGAGATCACCAAGGTCCCCCGCACTCCGGACTACGTCAGGGGTGTGATCAATCTGCGGGGCAAGGTCATGCCCGTGATCGACCTGCGACGGATCTTCGAGATGGAGGATGTGGAGGCCTCCCGGGACACCTGCATCATCGTGGTTCAGGTGCAGCGGGGCGAGACCTCGGTCATCCTCGGGGTCATCGTGGACAAGGTCTCCGAGGTCCTGGAGATCGGGGCCGAGGAGATCGAGCCCCCGCCCTCCTTCGGCACCCAGGTGGACACCCACTTCATCCTGGGCATGGCCAAGACCAAGGATGCGGTCAAGATCCTCCTGGATATCGACAAGATCGTGAGCGAGGGAGAAATGGAGGCCCTGGCCCAGACTAGCGGATAGCCGCCGGGTCCGCACCCGGTCGAACCATCTGTCGCGGCTGAGGAACTCTGCTGCTCCAGGAATCCCACGGGTGGAATTTATTGGCTGATAGCTTTGTTCCAACCGTTTCTTGCCTTCAAGGAGGCTCGCACAATGAAAAGAAACATCTCGCTTAAGCTCAAGCTCATCAGCCTGACCTTCACCTTGGTCCTGGTGCCGGTCGTGATCGGCAGCGCCCTGTTCCTGTACAACCTGGACATGTTCCGGGACATGGCGCTTTCGCGGGCGGAAGAAGGCATTGTGCAGGAAGCGGAGGGATCGCTGGAAAACCGTGTTGCAGCCGCCCGGGCCGAAGTCCGGGGCCTTTTGCAGAACGGCAAGCAGAGCGTCCGCTCCCTTGCCGAATCGGTGAACCTCTCCCGCTACCTGGAGTCCAAGGCCGGGGAGAACGAGGAGCTGAACCGCTTCAGCCGCAGGGAGGTCCGGCGCATCGTCAACGGGCTTGTGGGCAGCTGCAAAGCGCAGGACGCCCTTATAAAGGATACCGAAACCTCCGAGGATAGCGGCACCGCGCTGCAGACGGCGCAGGGCCCCCTCAAGGAGCGGATGAAGGACATCGCCATCGGCGAGGACGGATACGTCTACGTTATGGACTCGCAGGGAGATCTGCTCTTCCATCCGGACAACAGCCTCGAGGGCCAGAATGTGATCAGCGACCTCGAGGTGGCCAAGCTGCAGCAGGTCCTGGATTCGCCGTCCCGGGAAACGGTTGGTTTCCTGAACTATACTTTCCAGGGCAGGCGCAAATTCGTGGGGTATCGATATTATCCGGAATGGGACTGGATCGTCTGCGGCAGCGGCTACTGGGCCGATCTGACCAGCCAGGCCACGGCCTTCTCCAGGGACAAGTTCAAGCAGGAGCTCAAGGGGACCATGAGCTCCACCACCATCGAGGCGGACGGAGACGAAGAGAAGATCCTCACCCGTCTTCGCTATGTGGGCAAAGAGGGCATGGAGGAATTCAAGCTGGCCCACGGCAGCTTTGAGGACAGCCTCAAGGACCGCTCCGGCAGCGATTGGTTCCGCGAAGCCAGCGAGATGGATCAGGGCCGGATCTACAATTCCGGAGTCATGGAGAACGAGGACGGGGACGTGGAGATGCTCCTGGCCAGCCCGGTGTATGTGCAGGACACGTTCAAGGGCGTGGTTGCGGTTAATCTGCGCTGGTCCCTGGCTTGGTCCCTTCTCTCCGACTACACCTTCGGGAAGTCGGGGTACGTCTATATCCTCAACAACAGGGGCCTTATCGTCAGCCATCCGGAAAACGACTACACCGACCGCGTGGACGCCACGAGCGCCAAGTTCGGCAAGCTCGCGGACATTGTCTCCAATAGGATGCTGGCGGGTGAGAGCGGCACGGCGCAGTACACCTTCCGGGGCTCGGACAAGCGCATGGCCTACGCCCCGCTTCAGGTGGGGGAGACCACCTACCCCATGGCCGCCACCGTCAACTCGGAACAATTCCTGACCCCCGTGGCCAAGCTCAGGCAGCACGCCGCGGAGATCTTCTCCAACCAGGTGTGGCTGCTGGTAATGGGATCGGGCGCCTTCCTCGTGGTCGCCATGCTTGCCGGATACTTTCTCAGCCGCCGCATCAGTAACCAGCTCAGCCGGGTCATCGACAGCCTGCGGGGCAGCGCCCATCAGGTGAGCTCCGCCTCGGACCAGCTGTCCTCCTCCAGCCAGAAGATGGCCGAGGGCTCCAGCGAGCAGGCCTCCAGCCTGGAGGAGACCTCCTCCTCCCTGGAGGAGATGTCCTCCCAGACCAAGCAGAACGCGGACAACGCGGGACAGGCCGACTCCGCGGTCAAGGAGGCCGCGAGCCAGGTGGAAAGCGGCGCTGAGGCAATGCAGCGCATGTCCCGGGCCATGGAGGAGATCAAGAATAACACCTCCGAGACCTCGCGCATCATCAAGACCATTGACGACATCGCCTTCCAGACCAATCTCCTGGCCCTGAACGCGGCGGTGGAAGCGGCCCGGGCCGGAGAGGCGGGCCGGGGGGTTGCCGGGGGGGGCGGGGGAGGGGGGCAACCGGGCCCACGGCCCCCCGGGGGGGGCCAAGAGAACCCCCCCC
>CAYFSD010000297.1:1579-3144 GCA_964345705.1 uncultured Desulfohalobiaceae bacterium | reverse complement strand
TGCTGCACTTCTTCCCCCGCATCCCCCTGGGGCGGCTACCGGGGGATATCGTCTGGCGGCGGGAAGGGGTGACGGTCTATTTCCCCTGGGTGACCTGTCTGGTGATCAGCGCGCTTCTGAGCCTGCTGCTCCACTGGTTGAACAAGTAAATCAGAGCATGTTTGCTTGAAGCATTTCAGGAAGATATGATGAATTGAAAAGATATGCCATGAGCTGCGGGACTGTATTGGTCAGGCGAAATCCCTGAGGAGTGAAAGGGACATGGATGAAATCCTGATAAAACACCTGGGACCTATTCAAGAGGTGAGAATAAAGCCGTCACGACTGACCCTTCTGGTCGGGGAACAGGCTTGCGGCAAGTCCCTTGTGGCCCAGGTGACCTATTTTTTCCGGGCTATAAGAAGCCTTGTGGCAAGGTATTATTCCCCTGAGCTTGTTGTAGAGGAAAAGTGGCAGGAAAAGCTGGTCAAGAAGATTCTGGACGACCTGCGGGGAGTTCCTTTCGGCTATTTCGCAAATGGGACTGCTTACCTGCATTACAGAGAGGAGGGCTCAAGCTGGTGGTCCATCCATGTCTACAAATCGAATCGATCCGTGCGGCTCAATAAGGCTTTTAAAGACTATCTTTCCAATCTCGTTCAAGAGTGGATAAGCTCAGGACAAAAGTCCGACCTATCAAAAGAGTGGATTCAGCGCCATATTTTCATCCCCACGGAGCGCTCTGTTTTTACCAGGCTCTCCCAAAAGGCTCCCACAGTTCTCTATGCCGAGCATCAACCGCTTTTGCTGCGCCTTTTTGCGGAATATCTGGATACCGCCAAGGATATCTACTCCAAGCTGTATGAAAAGAAGGACAGGCAGGAGCTGGCAGATGCTTTCGGCCGGGACTGGATGAGATCCGTGGACTATGTGCTGGAGCAGCAGAGACGGACGATCCGGGGAGAGGCTTACACTCCGAGCAGGGGGCCTAAGCTCTGGAAATGGATGGTTGGCTCAACTGAGGGCAAGTCCCATGTCCTTCCCATAGAGGCCACTGCTTCCGGGCAGATGGAGGCATGGCCTTTTTTTGTCGTGGCAGCCACTTTCAATAGCATTTTCCAGAAGATGTCTGTCTATTTCGAAGAGCCGGAGACCCATCTGCATCCCGCGGCCCAGGTGGAGCTGATGAGAACCATTGTTTACCTGGTCAACAGGGAGCAGAGTTTCTTTTTGACCTCTCATTCTCCTTATGTCCTGTATGAAATCAACAATATGCTTCAACGATTCAAGGTTCGGGAAAAAGGTCCCGCGAGAGAGAATCAGCTATTCCTTGATCCCACTCTGGTGAGCGCGTATCAAATCAAGTCCGACGGTACGGCGTTGTCCCTGCTGGATCACGAGGAAACCGGGCTCGTGGATGCGAGTGAGCTGGAACGCGTTGCTGAGGAGCTCGGGAGCGAGTTTGAGGATCTTTTGCGCCTAGAGGAACCAGAGGCATGAGTATTACGAGGCTTATTGAGGATGCATGGTCTCAGGAGTGCATTGCGCATAGCTTGACCTGTCAGGAAAAAGGGAAAAAATTCAGC
>CAYFSD010000297.1:0-1479 GCA_964345705.1 uncultured Desulfohalobiaceae bacterium | reverse complement strand
GCATCGATGTGCGCCAAAAAACCAGGAAATTTGAAGCCTCGAGTGTGAGGGAGCTTCAAAGGATACTGAGTTGATTCAGCAACAGGCGGATCTCATGCAGCGAACGAAAATCGCGGAAGCGGTTCGGGAGCAGGCCCCGCTGGACCCGGTGCTGGTGCAGGGCTGGGTGCGCACTAGGCGCAGCTCCAAGAAGGTGCATTTTCTGGAGCTGAGTGACGGATCCGGCCCGGAGACGTTGCAGGTGGTGGTGGACGCGAATCTGGCCACTGCGGATGAGGCCGCGCGCTGCGCCACCGGGGCAGCGGTGAGCGTGGAGGGCGCGCTGGTGGAGTCCCCGGGCCGGGATCAGGCCTGGGAGCTGCAGGCCCGAGAGGTGCGCCTGCTCGGGGCGGCGGACCCGGAGGAGTATCCCCTGCAGAAGAAGCGCCACTCCGACGAATTCCTGCGCGGCATCGCCCATCTGCGCTTCAGAAGCAGCAAGTACGGGGCAGTGAACCGGCTGCGCTCCACCGCCGCTCACGCGGTGCACGACTTCTTCCGCGAGCGGGGATTCATTTGGCTGCACACCCCCATCCTCACCAGCTCGGACTGCGAGGGGGCGGGGGAGCTGTTCAAGGTAACCTCCCGCGATCCGGAGGCGATCGCGAAAGAGGGCTACGCCCCGGAGGAGGATTTCTTCGGCAAGAGGACCTATCTCACGGTCTCCGGGCAGCTGGCGGCGGAAGCCGCGGCCTGCGGCCTGGGCCAGGTCTACACCTTCGGACCGGCCTTTCGGGCCGAGGACTCCAACACCCCCCGCCACGCCGCGGAATTCTGGATGGTGGAGCCGGAGGTGGCCTTCGCCGGGCTGGAGGAGATCGTGGATCTGGCGGAGGACCTGCTCCTATTTATCAGCGAGCGGATCCTGGCCGAAGGCCGCCCGGACCTGGAGGTCCTGTCCCGCTTCGCGGAGACTGATCTGGCCGCCCGCCTGGAGATGGTGCGGGACAAGGGGCTGCGGCGCCTGGAATACGCGGACGCGGTGCATATCCTGCAGCAGTCCGGTCGGGAGTGGCAGTATCCCGTCTCCTTCGGCACGGATCTGCAGACCGAGCACGAGCGCTACCTGGCGGAGGAATGTTTTGAGGGACCGGTGGCGGTGCTCAACTATCCGGAGGAGATCAAGCCCTTCTACATGCACGAGAACCAGGACGGCCTGACCGTGGCCGGATTCGACGTGCTCCTGCCAGAGGTGGGCGAGATCGTGGGCGGCAGCCGGAGGGAGGCCCGCCTGGATGTCCTGTTGCGGCGCATGGAGCGGATGGGCGTGGATCCGGAGGACTACCAGTGGTACCTGGATTTGCGCCGCTACGGCAGCGCGCCCCATAGCGGCTTCGGCCTGGGCTTCGAGCGACTGGTCATGTTCCTCACCGGAGTGGGCAACATCCGCGACGCCATTCCCTTTCCCAGGGCTTCGGGCCAACTAGAATATTGAGCCTT
>CAYFSD010000296.1:0-3154 GCA_964345705.1 uncultured Desulfohalobiaceae bacterium | reverse complement strand
GGGCTCCGCGGCAGGGCCCTGCTGGCAGTTGATGGCCTTGGCCAGGATCCTGGCCGCGGTGGTCTTGCCCACCCCGCGGGTGCCGCTGAACATGTACGCCGGAGCCAGCCTCTGCTGCTCCGCGGCCCGGGACAGGATGCGGCACAGGGCCTCCTGCCCCAGGACCTGGGCGAAGGTCTGCGGCCTGTAGAGGTTGGTGAGGTGTCTGTTGCCCATACTGTCCCGCTCTCCCCCGCAGTGTTTCCGTACGAATGGGAGCAGTGCTTTCCCTATCCCCCAGGGCGCACCGCGGGAGAAGCCATATCGATTCTATTATCCCGCTTCCTCGTGACTTGGGCAAGGAGAAGCGCAGCTCGTCTGATCAAAAACCGTGATTGGACGGAAACTTGTCCAGATACGAGGAGACGGAATTTTGAAACCGCAGTGTATAGTAATACATGAGGATTTCAAAATTGTGCAGCGACGAAGTAGGTGGGCAAGTTGCCGTCCAATCACTGCCTACAGATCGAAATGCTCCAGCCACCCCGCGTACTTCAGATTATCCCCCTTCACCACGCGGAAGAACTCCTGCTGCAGGAGCCTGGTCACCGGCCCGGCCTCGCCCTGGCCGACAACCCGCCGGTCCAGCTCCCGGATGGGGGTCACCTCCGCCGCGGTTCCGGTAAAGAAGGCCTCCTCGGCGGTGTACACCGTGTCCCGGGTGATGCGCTCCTCCCGAACTTCGTATCCCATGTCCCGGGCCAGGGTGATCAGCGCGTTCCGGGTGATCCCGGGAAGGATGGAATCCGGCGGCGGCGTGCTCAGCACGCTGTTGCGCACAATGAACAGGTTCTCCCCCGTGGCTTCGGCCACGTAACCGTCCGTGTCCAGCATCAGGGCCTCGTCGTATCCGTCCTCCAGGGCCTCCCGCTTGGCCAGGACGGAGTTCACGTAATTGCCGCAGATCTTGGACTTGGTCATCATGACATTGACGTGATGGCGCGCAAAGCTCGAGGTCCTGACCCGTATGCCCTTGGTCATGCCCTCGTCCCCGAGATAGGCCCCCCAGGGCCAGACGGCGATCATCAGGTGCACCGGGGCGTCGCCGGGGTGCACTCCCTTGCCCCCCTCGCCGGTAAAGGCCAGGGGCCGGACGTATCCCTCGCGGAGATTGTTGGCCTTCAGGGTTTCCAGGATCGCGGATACCACCTCCTCCACGGTGAAGGGGATCTCCATCTGCATGATCTTCGCCGAGTCGAAGAGGCGCTCCACGTGCTCCTGCAGACGGAACACGGCCGAGGAGCCGTCCGTGCAGTGGTAGCAGCGGATGCCCTCGAACACCCCGTCGCCGTAGTGCAGCGTGTGGGTCATCACGTGAACGGTGGCCTCCTCCCACGGGATCAACCGCCCATTGAACCAGATCTTTCGGCCCTGTTGAACCATCCGGGCTCCTCCTTTTGCATCTCTGGAAACGCTCAATCCAATCCTTTCTCCATCGGGACCCTCCCGCTCCCTCGCGGGATCCCCGCACCTGAAAAACGCCCCGGAGCGACCCGTCACCGGCGGGCCCGTTCTGCCCGTGGCCGCTCTATCCCTGGCTCGTGCGGAAAACCAGACGAAGGGGGGTCATGTCCAGCCCGAAAAACTTGCGCAACTGCCTCTCCAGGTAGCGCGTGTACTGCTTACCCACCAGGCTCCGATCGTTGAGGAAGAAGAAAAAGGTGGGGGGCGCCACCTCGGGCTGGGTCATGTAATAGAACTTGGGCCGTCGGTTGCCCATCATGGGGGGATGATGACGCTCCAGGATCGTTTGCAGGCATCTGTTCAGCTCCCCTGTGCCGACGCGCATGGTGTACTGGGCCCAAAGCTTCTCCGCCAGGGGCAGGATGCCTCCCAGGCCGCTCTTGTTCACGCTGGAGGTATAGATCAGGGGCAAATGGGGACAGAAGGCGATCTCCTGCTGAAAGAAACGCTTCACCTCCCTCAGCTTGGCCTTGGGCACGAGATCGATCTTGCTCACCGCGGCGATGGCCGGGATCCTCTCCTTGGTCAGATAGTCCAGGATCTTCTTGTCCTGGACGGTCACCCCTTGCAGGGCATCCAGGAGCAGGATGCTCACATCCGCCCGATTGCTCGTCTTGAGCGCGCGCAGGACGCTGATCCGCTCCAGGGGCTTATTGACCCTGTTCCGTCGCCGGACCCCGGCGGTATCGATGAAGACGTAGCGCCTGTCCCCCCGCTCCAGGGCGACGTCCACGCTGTCCCTGGTCGTGCCGGCCTCGGAGTCCACGATCAGGCGCTTCTCGCCCACGAAGGCGTTGACCAGCGAGGACTTGCCCGCATTGGGTCGCCCCAGCAGAGCCAGCTTCAGGCCGGGCTCCTCCCGCTCCTGTTCCGGGAGCGAGGGCAGCTCCCGACAGAGCTCCTCCAGCAAGTCGGGAACGCCGTACCCGTGCTCCGCGGACAGGCCGCGAACCTCGAAGCCCAGCTCGTGGAATTCCGGGACGAGCCGCTCCTCCAACTCCGCGCCGTCCACCTTGTTCACCGCCACCCGAACGGGTTTCCGGGTCCTGCGCAAGTATTCCGCGAGCTCCCTGTCCAGCTCGGTCAGCCCTTCGCGCCCGTCCACCACGAGGAGCAGGAAGTGGGCCTCTTGTATAGCCTCCCGGGCCTGATGGAAGACGGCCTCCTCCATCCGCTCCGTGGAGTCCGGATAGAGCCCGCCGGTATCCACGAGGGCGAAGGGGCGCGGCCCCTTGTCCGACACCCCGTAGATGCGGTCCCGGGTCACTCCGGGATGATCGTGGGTCAGGGCCTTCTTGCTGCCCAACAGCCTATTGAACAGGGTGGACTTGCCCACATTGGTCCGCCCCAGCAAAGCGACGAGCGGCAACATACGTCCTCGGCTTCCCTCTCCCCCGGCAGCGGGAGGTCGGGCTCGAAAAAACTCTGGTACAAAAACGGCGCGGGCTCGGCCGACCGCAAGCTCGGCCCGGATCCGGAAAAGATCTCTTCCCCCGGAGACGCTCCTAGGAAAGGGCGGACCTGATGGCCTCCCGGAAGGGAGGACGGATCACCCCCCTCTCCGTGACGAAGGCGCTGATCAAGCCGGCCGGGGTTACGTCGAAGGCATAGTTGTACACCGGCACCCCGTGCGGAGTGATCCGCCTGCCCG
>CAYFSD010000295.1:0-3154 GCA_964345705.1 uncultured Desulfohalobiaceae bacterium | reverse complement strand
ACGTTTACATGCGCCCCGGCTCGCGCTATGCTCCCGAAAACCGCATACCCAGGAGACAGTATGCCTCGACAGTGGCGCTACCTGCAATCCCAGCGCGACCTGGGCCTCGCCATTTTCACCCTGCGCACGGACTGGGCGGTCTCTCCCCGCACCGGGGAGACCCACGACTTCCACATCCTGGAGTCGCCTCCCTGGGTGAACATCCTGCCCCTGACCCCGCGGGAGGAAGTGGTGCTCGTGCGCCAGCAGCGACACGGCATCCGGGAGGCCACCCTGGAGCTCCCCGGAGGCCTGGTCGAGCCGGGGGACACGCCCCGGGAGGCGGCCCTGCGGGAGATGCGCGAGGAGTGCGGGTACGAGGCGGGACGGGTCAGCCATCTGGGCAGCGTCCACCCCAATCCGGCCTTTCTGGACAATCAGTGCCACATGTATCTCTGCCGCGAGGCAGTGCCCACTGCCGAGCAGGACCTGGACGAGAAGGAGGACATCCTGGTGGAGACCCGTCCCCTGGAGGAGATCCCCGGTCTGATCACCCAGGGCGCGATCACCCACTCCCTGGTCCTGTGCGCCTTCTTCCATTTCTATCTGCAGAGCCCGGAGGCCCTCTCCCGGGCCCATCCCTGATCCGCGAGAACGCCTATGTCCATGACCACCTCGGCACGCCAGCCCCGATACACCGTCCAGCAGTTCCTGCGGCACCAGATCGCTCCCACCCTGGGCTGCACCGAGCCGGTGGCCGTGGCCCTGGGGGCCGCGGCGGCGGCCTCCCTGCTTCCGGCGGAGGATGCGGTGCACAGCATCCGGGTCCATGTGGACCCGGGTGTCTACAAGAACGGCCTCGGGGTCCTGATTCCCGGAACAGGGGGCCTGCGCGGCCTGGACCTGGCCTCGGCCCTGGGCGCGCTCGGCGGCGACCCCGCTAAGGGGCTGCAGGTGCTGCGGGACATCCCCGCCCGAGGGCTCGCCGCGGCCCGAGCCCTGGTGGAGCGCGGCGCCGTGGAGGTGAGCCTGGACAGCGAGGCCGAAGCCCTGTCCATTCACACCGAGATCCGCTCCTCGCGGGGCTCGTGTGCCTCCCTCATCCGCGACCGGCACGACAACCTGGTCCGCCTCACCCGCGAGGGACGGGAGGTGGCAAGCGACCTCCTGCAGCCGCAGCCAGGGGATGCCGAGGACGGCGGGGCCGGGGGGATGGACGCCTGGCTCAGAGAGCTCTCCCTGGACGAGATCCTGGAGATGCTTCCCGAGCTGGGGCCGGAGGATCTGGCCTTCCTCCGCCGCGGGGTGGAGATGAACCTGGCCCTGGCGGAATACGGCCTAAAGCACGCCCCGGGCCACGGGGTGGGAGCGGCCCTGGCCGCCATGCGGGAGGAGGACGGCGCTGGGGCCGACATGGAGCGGATGGCCCAGATCTGGACCGCGGCCGCCGCGGACGCCCGCATGGCCGGGGCGGATCTGCCCGCGATGAGCTCGGCGGGCAGCGGGAACAACGGGCTGACCGCAATGCTTCCCCTGTACGCCGTGCAGCAGCACCTCGGCTTGCCCCGGGAACGGCTCTGGGAATCGGTCTGCCTGAGCCACCTGATCAACGCCATGACCAAGGCCCATCTGGGCCGGCTGTCCGCGGTCTGCAGCTGCTCCGTGGCCGCGGGGTCGGGCGCGGCCGCGGGAATCACCCGTCTCCTGGGCGGAGACCGGGAGGCCGTCTCCGCCTCGGTGACCAACGTGGTGGAGGATCTGGCCGGAGTCCTCTGCGACGGGGCCAAGCCGGCCTGCGCCCTGAAGCTGGCCACCGCCGCCGGATCCGCGGTGCGCTCCGCCCGGCTCGCCCTGCGCGGAGTGCGCATCCCCTCCTCCGAGGGCATCGCCGGGGACGGCCTGGAAAGCACCCTGCATCACCTGGGCCGGCTGGGCCGGATGGGCTTTTCCCAGCTGAACCGGGCCATCCTGGAGACCATGCTCTCCAAGGACCGGGGCTGAGGCGACGGGAGAGAATCCAATCGATTATGCTGACCCGCTCTCTGCTCGAATGAAGGCCTCGGTCCCCTCCTTGGCCTCCGCGTCGCTCATCTGCCGGGGCGGATGCTTCATGAAACAGCAGCTCGGGACCTCCAGGGGGCCGGCCAGACCCCGGTCCAGGGCCAGCTTGAGGCAGCGGACGGCGTCGATGACGCAGCCCGCGGAGTTGGGCGAGTCCTCCACCGAAAGCCTGAGATCCAGGCTCACGGGCACGTCTCCGAAGATACGCCCCTCCATCCGGATGAAGGCGATCTTGTTGTCCCGCTGCCAGGATACGTAGTCGCTGGGCCCCACGTGGATGGCCGCGTCGTCCAGACGCTTGCCCGTCGCGGCCTGGACCGCCTCGGTCTTGGACTCCTTCTTGGAGGCCAGCCTGCTGCGGTTGAGCATGTTCAGGAAATCGGTATTGCCCCCGGTGTTCAGCTGATAGGTCCGATCCAGCTCCACCCCGCGGGCCCGGAACAGCTCGCTCAGGGTCCGATGCACGATGGTGGCCCCCATTTGGGACTTGATGTCGTCCCCGATCAGCGGAAGCCCGGCCCGAGCAAAGCGCTCCGCCCAGGCCGGATCGCTGGCCAGAAAGACGGGGATGCAGTTGACCATCCCCACCCCGGCCCGCAGGGCGCATTCCGCATAGAAACGTGAGGCCTCCTCCGAGCCCACGGGCAGAAAGCTCACCAGCATCTGGGCCCCGCTCTCGCACAGCAGCCGCACCACCTCCTCCTGGTCTGGCTCCGGATCCTCGGCGGGAAGGAAGGTATCCTCCTCCCGATATCCCCGCATGTGCTCGGAAAATCCGTCCAGGATCCGGCCCATGCGCACGGTCACCTCCTGGCGGGGAATCTCCGGCTGGAAGACCGTGGTGCAGTTGGGCCCGGCGAAGGCGGCCTCGGACAGGTCCCGCCCCACCTTGCGCCTGTCGATGTCCAGAGCGGCCACCACCTCCACGTCGAAGGGGCGATAGCCCCCGATCTCCCAGTGCATGAGACCGATGGCCTCCCCGGGTTCCCTGTCCCTGTAGGCGTATATTCCCTGCAGCAGGGCACTGGCACAGTTGCCCACGCCGACGATCGCCACTTTGATCCCGCTCATGCCCGTGCTCCTTGTCCTTTGCGCTCGCGACCGATATTCGGCG
>CAYFSD010000294.1:0-3162 GCA_964345705.1 uncultured Desulfohalobiaceae bacterium | reverse complement strand
GGCGCTTCCTTGGTCAGGTCGAAACAGATGGACATCATGTTTGTTTCCGGATTAACTCCCGAGTTTTCCATGTTCATGTCCATAATTTCGATCTCCTTGAAATCCAGCGACATAAGCAGCTTCCTCATTTGGCTCGGCGGATGAAGTTGGAATGGAGAAGCACTCGACTGAGCCAGCATTCTATCGCAACTATTCACCACTTTGATCCGACCACGGGCACGGGGTTTTTGAATCAACCGGCCTTCGCTCTGAATAGGTCCCCGTCCGGCATTCTCCTGGTTTTTCTCCGTGCGATCCCGGATCCCCGGACATCATGAAGTTCCGGGCGGAAAAAAGAGGGCAGATCCGGAGGCCAGCTGATTCAAAAACCCCCGTGCCCGTGGATACTGAGGCATTGGGGTGGTGAATAGTTAGTTTCCGTCCGGAAAGCCCCCATTCCAGACGGAAACTAACTACGCTTTTTCTTTTGAAAAAAAAGAAGCAAGAAAAATCAATTGATTATATCACCACTTTTTTGTTTCTTTTCACGAAAAAGAAACGGTCACTAGTTTCCGGATGGAGATGAATAACATTCTATCAAGAATTGCTTTGTTGTGCACGTTTTTTTTGTGGGGACGTTTTTTCAAGCGTCAAGCGGTATTCGGGGCCCCGAGCAATGGCGCGTCTTGCGGCGGAATCGGATCGCGGTCCCGGAATAAGGGTGGCTCTGGGGAGGGAGCTCGGAAGAGCCCCGCTTCGGCAAACCCGGACGAAGCGAGGGATTTGCCGATTCTGGACCTTGCCGCCCTTCGGCAGTCAGGTGGATCCGACGGCGACTGCTTACAAGAAGAAGGATCGGGCTCACGAGACAGCGGGCATTTTTTCCACGCGGCAGAGAAGGGCCTTGATGGAGACCGATCCGGATACCGGACAGAGGTTTTCGTCCTCTGTAAGCATGTTGATGTTCAGCCGCTGCCATCCGTTCGCCGTGCCGTACCAGAAGCCGTGCGGGGAGTGTACCACCCCGGGATGGATGTCCGAAAAATGGCGGGCCTTGATCTCCACCCGTCCCCTCGGGGAAACGAGATGCACCCATTCCCCATCCTCTATCGCCAACTCCCCGGCGGTTTCGGGATGGATCTGCAGCTCGGGATCCGGCGCCCTGCGGCGCAGGGAAGCGACGTTTCGGTGCGCGGAGTGGTAATAGACCAGGAGCCGACCGCCAGTGGTGAGCACTAGAGGGTATTCCCTGGCGAGCTTCGGGGTGCTGACCGGGCTTTCCGGCGGCTCTCGGAAAACGGGCAGGGCCTGGATCCCCAGATCCTTGAGGAAGTCCGCGGACAGGGCGACCTTTCCGGTGGGTGTGCGGAAGGCGCTTTTTTTTTCGTAGCTCTTGAAGCTCATCCCGCCATAGTACCAGCCCGTCTGCTTAAGCTCTTCGTAGGTCAACCCGGTGTGCTCCAGGCGATGATCGAGCATTTGTTCCACGTCGGAGAAAAAGCCCTCGAGCCCCATGGTCTGGGCCAGATCGATCAAGATCCGCTTCTCGTCCCGGCACTGGGGGATCGGCTCCATGGCCTTGGGTTGGGCGAAAACGTAGCTCTTCATCAACAGGTCCTCCACGTCGTCCCGTTCCGCCCAGTGCGCCGGAGGCAGGATCACGTCCGCCAGCTCCGTGGTGGGAGTATGGAAGTAGTCCACGGCAAAGAGGAAGTCCAGCTTTTGCAGGGCGCTTCGCACGCGGGGGGAGTTGGGATAGGCGCAAACGCTGTTGTTGGCGAAGAGACCGGCGACACGCACGGGATAGGGGGAATGCTCCTCAATCGCCGGCCAGACCGCCTGAGGCGGGGAGGGAATGGGAATGAACCGCATCAGGGGGAACCGTTCCAGCCCTAGCTTTTTTTGGGCCTGCTCCTGAGGAAGATTGAAGAAGGGGTCGTGGTCCGGGCCGTAGCAGCTGCGTTTGCTCGTGGGCGCGGGGTGGCGGAGATTGCCTCCCGGTACCTCCAGATTGCCGCACAGGGCGCTGATAACGGTCAGGGCCCGGCTCAGGTCGAAGGCGTCGTTGGCCTGGCACACTCCGCCCATTCCCGGTCCGATGGCAGCGGGGGGATTGGCGGCGAACATCCGCGCCGCTTCCCGGATGCGTTCCGCGGGAATCCAGGTGATATCCTCCGTGACCTCAGGGGTGTAGCGAGCGGCGTGCTCCCGCAGGGCATCGAACCCCTCGGTCCAGCTCTCCACGAATTCCGCGTCGTAGAGCCCTTCCTCGATGATGGTGCGGATGAAGCACAGCGCCAGGGCCACATCCGTTCCGGGCCGGATCTGCAGCCAGATGTCCGCCTTTCGGGCCAAGCGCGTTCCGCGCGGGTCCACCACGATAAGGCGTGCCCCCTGCTTCAGCCCGTCCCGGATGTCGTTCATGTACAGCCCCGGCCAGGATTTTTCCGGGTTGTGGGCCCAGAGGAGGATGCAGCCGCTGTTGGCGTAGTCCGGATCGGACATGCCGAAGCCGCTGGTCGCCAGGCTTCCCATGACAATGGGGCCGCCGCTCATATTGGAGGGAGCCATGAGATTGGGCGAGCCGAAGGCGGAGAGGAATCGGTTCATGTACGGGGCGAGACCGCGGGTCGTGCCCGATCCGAAGACAACGGACTCCGCTCCGTCCCGGTCCTTGGCCCGGACCAAGTTCTCCGCGATAAGGGATAGGGCGCTCTCCCAGGAGGCCTGCCGGTGCTCGCCCCGGGACTTGATCAGGGGCGTGGTGATACGGTCGGGATGGTGCACGATCTCCGGAGCCGCGGCTCCCTTGGGGCAGATATACCCCCTGCTGATGGGATGTTCCCTGTCGCCCCGCGCTCCTGCCAAGCGGCCGTCTTCGACATCCAGCAAAACACCGCAACGGCTGTGACACTCAAAGCAGATGGTGCGTGCTGTGTGGTTGGACATGGCGAGGCCTCCAAGGACTTTTTCCTATGGGGAAACGCTGTGGGGAGAGCTGGATCCTCTGTTTACGCGGAGTTGGCTAACAGGGCGTTTGATAGATTCTAGGACAAAGTGGAAACAGGTCAAGAATAACAAATAACTAAGTAACTATTCTGCACGTTGATCCGGCCACGGGCAGGGGATCCTTGAATCAACCGGCCTTCGGCTCTGAATAGGTCCCCGTCCGGCATTCTCCTG
>CAYFSD010000293.1:0-3165 GCA_964345705.1 uncultured Desulfohalobiaceae bacterium | reverse complement strand
TTCCCCCACGTGGCGAGCGATGAAAATCGAACAGAGCCTACGGTGAATAGATTCCAAAATACCCCGTGAAGGATTAGGAGGGGGCTGTCGCGTAAGGGAGGCGTGTTGGGTATGCCGGAAAGGGGAAGCACTCTCGATACAGGGCTGCGGGGTGTGCCCGTGGCGTCGACGCGGATCAGCTCCGTGGACGGGGAGCGGGGCAGGCTCCTCTACCGCGGCTATCGCATCGAGGATCTGGCCCAAGGGGCGAGCTACGAGGAGGTGGCGCATCTCCTGCTCCGGGACAAATTGCCCGGCTCGAAAGAGCTGACGGAGATGCGGGCCGCACTGGCGCGGGAGCGGGAGCTGCCGGAGCCCGTTGTTCGGGTCCTGCGGAATCTGCCCGCGGACTCGCGGCCCATGGACGTCATTCAGGCGGCGGTTCCCCTGTTGGCTCACGGCGATCCTGATCTGGAGGACGGCTCCAGGGAGGCCTCCAGGCGGATCGGCACCCGTCTGGTGGCGCGCCTGCCTGTGCTCCTCGCCGCCTGGCATCGCCTTCGCCAGGGGCTCGATCCGGTGGAGCCCGATCCGCGGATGGGGCAGGCGGCCAATCTTCTGTACCTGCTCGGCGGTCAAAGGCCGGACGCGGAAGCGGCCCGCATCCTGGACACCTGTCTCCTTCTGCATGCTGAGCACTCCCTGAACGCCTCCACCTTCGCCGCCCGGGAGGTCTGCTCCACGCGGGCCCATATGTACGCCGCGGTCGCCGCTGCGGTGGGATCCCTGGCCGGGGAGCTCCACGGCGGGGCCAACGCCAGGGTTATGCGGATGCTGGAGGAGATCGGCTCCAGGGACAGGGTGGAGGAGTACGTGCGAAGCACCCTGGACAGCGGAGGCAGGATCATGGGCATGGGCCACGCGGTGTACCGGACCATGGATCCCAGGGCGCGCATCCTGGCTCCCCTTTCCAGGCGGCTGGGTGAGCGGAGCGGCCGTCCCGAATGGTACGAGATCTCCGTGGAGCTGGAGCGGCAGGCTGGCGAATACTTCCGGCAGCAGAAGGGCAGGGATATCTATCCCAACGTGGATTTCTACAGCGCGACGGTGTACTTTTATCTGGGGATTCCGGTGGACCTGTTCACCCCCTTGTTCGCAGCGGCCCGCGCGGCCGGCTGGGCGGCCCATGTGATCGAGGAGCGCCACGCGGAGGCCGCCGAGACCGCGCTCTATCGCCCCTCCTCGGAGTATGTCGGGGACTACTGCGGCCCGCAGGAATGCGCCTTCGTGCCCCTGGAGAATCGATAACCTGAGGCCTTCGCTCAGGGCTCATTGTCGCCTTTAAGGCTCTGGTGGGGCAGGACGCCGTAATAGGCGGTCCTGGCTCGTCCGAAGGGACAGCCCTTCTCGCCGAAGAGCCTTTGCTCCAGCCTCTGGATCCCGCTCCAAAAGGGCTTTCCCGCTCTGGCGCCCCGGCAGACGGGACAGTATCTTTCGCAAAACACGGGCTCGCGTCTGGCCATTCCTGCCGCTCCTCTTCGGTTTGCGGCCGATTTCGCTTGCGGCGAACGCAGCGCAGTCTCAGCTCCTTTCCTTCCGAAAAGCCCTCTTTCCGAATGGGGACGATCTATTCCTCGATCTTGATCGCTTCCGGAGCGCACTCCTTGGCCGCCCGGCGGACCTTGTCCTCCAGGTGCTCCGGGACCTTGTCCACGAGGACGCGGGAGATGAGCTGGTCCTCGTCGTACTGGAACACCTCGGGACAGACCTTGTTGCAGTTCTTGTCCCCCATGCACAGCTCATAATCGATCCACACCTTCATCGTCATCCTCCCTGATTGCGGTGAGTTTTTTTGAACATCCCGAGCGGAAAAAGACAGCAGATCTGTCCGCGACAGAGCCGCGAGCGCCCTTTCCAGAATTCAGCTTCCCTCCTGGGAGTCGACATTGGAGGGATGTCTCTCAGTGGTGGCTTGGTCCACGCAGTTGGTGAGCTCCTCCTCGCTGGCCTCTTCCGAGGGCTTCAGGGCATCCAGGGGACAGAGGAACTCCTGGCCCGCTGCGTCCCGGACCCGGACGTAGGTTGGCTCCTCCTTTTTCCGGCCCATTGGTTCACCTCCCGATGTCGGGGGTTGGCAAAAAGTGCCCGAGATGATGCGAATGCTGCGGTTTTTTGTCCGTGCACCCGTGGCGTCTTAGAGTCGTCTAGATATTGTACGCCAATTGGTGCTTCAGGGTAAAGCGGTGGAATCGGATTCCCGTTGTTTATTGAATTTTCGGCTGGCCAGACAGGAAAGGGACCTTCGGACGCGGAGGGCTCCGGTGGATTGTTCCGTGGTCGCTTTGAATGGGTGGCATAAAAAAAGGGCCGCAGCTCAAGCTGCAGCCCTTTGAGGAGATGGCGGAGCGGACCGGATTCGAACCGGCGGCCTCCGGCGTGACAGGCCGGCGTTATAACCAGCTTAACTACCGCTCCGCAAATGTGGAGTGGGCGGAACAGGGATCGAACCTGTGACCCCCGGCTTGTAAGGCCGACGCTCTCCCAACTGAGCTATCCGCCCTCAAGAACTTTCATTTGTAAACCGTTTTGCGCTTGCTGTCAAGGCCAATTCCTTCCCGGTATTCAGAAAGGATGTTTTTGGCCAAATGCGCCTTGCACTCGAATGTCTAGCAAACTAGGATGCCTCTGTCAAAGGGGAATCCCTCGCGGGACATTCCCGGGCGGGATTCCGTGGCAAATCCGGCGCCCCTGCCCTGAGTCCACGTTGCGCAGCCGGAGCCGGTGGAAAATCAGATCCATAAGCCTGGAAAATGGCCGATCCCGCGAACAGCCGCGATACGATCTTTTCCTCGAGCCCGGGGCTGTTGCCCTGGCAGGGCTTCCTGGTCTGTGCGGTCGCGGGCCTGGCTGCGGTCAAGTTCCCCCTGCCCGCTGTGGTCGCGGCGGGCCTTTTTTTGCTTGGCCTCTGGCGGACCGGGAGCTGGCCGGGGATTTTCCCGGCGGCGCTCTGCTTCTGCGCCGGATGGATCCTCGGTTGGGTCTGCCTTGTGACGCCTCCCCCGTTGCAGCCATCCCGGATGCCGGAATGGATGGTCCAGCGCAGGGAAGTTTTTGTCCGGGGCCAGGTGGAGAGAGTGCGGACCAAGCCCGAGGACAGGCTGCAGATCATCCTGGACAGGCCGCGCT
>CAYFSD010000292.1:0-3169 GCA_964345705.1 uncultured Desulfohalobiaceae bacterium | reverse complement strand
ACCCTGATCCCGGGCATCAGCTTCCTGGCCATCATGGCCGCTGGGGAGCCGACGCCTCCTCCGCCGACGATCACGAGGTGCTGTCCGTCCTGCATGTTTTTTCTCCTTTGTTGGGGAACGGGATTTGGGAGCCGCCGCGAACCCGTCCGTCTTGTTCGCCTATGTCGTGGCTTGGGCCGCGTGCAGCTCGCGGACCCCCTCCGAGAGCAGGGACTTGAGCCGTTCCAGGCCGGCAGGGTAGTACTGGATGGGGATGCCCATCCAATCCGAATATTCCAGGAACTCCTCCGGCTTGTCCGCCATGTATTGCTCCGTGAACCCGATGCCGTCCAGGACGATGGCTCCGCCGGTGTGCTTGGGGAAGTTCTCCGTGGCCAGACCCTTGTCCCAGCCCTTGAAGACCTGGTGCCGGAACTTGATCCATCCGGGGGTCATCCACCACACCTTTTCCCCGCCCGCGAGCTCCTGGGCGATGGCCTCCCGCTGCTTTTCCTCGGCGATCATGTCCATGCAGTGCGTGGCCTTGATTCGGGTGATGTTTCCCCCCTGTTCCCGGATGACGGTGTCGATGGTGCGGGTGGGGTCAGCCGTGTTGATGTAGCAGAACGTGCCTCCGTAAACCACGAGGATCTTGTCCACCTCCTGCTTCATCCGCGTGATCTGCCGGACCAGCTGGCTCTCCAGCTCCTTGGGGTCCTCGTGCAGCCCCGGAGTGGTGTATTTGATGTGTTCCGTGTCCAGAAAGCCCTCCTGCTGCAGATAGGCAAGCTCCAGGCTGAGCGTGCCGCAGGAGACGATGCCTACGTCCTTGAAACGGATTTCCTCCATGTCCAAGCTCCTTGTTCCTCTGCAACTCGTCACCACATTGATCGTCCGTGCCCAGGGAAGCTGAGGCATTGGGGTGGTGAAGAGTTGCGTTCCTCTTTGACCCGATGGTCGGCAGGCCATTATTCGAGGGACTGCTCCAGGTGCGCTCGCACGGCGCCCCGCAGCGTTTCTTCCTCCTGCAACCCGATGAAGCGTCGGACCTCCCTTCCCCGCAGGCAGAGCACGAGCGTGGGCACGACCTGAACGCCCATCTCCACCGCCAGGGCCGCGTTCCCCTCGATCTCCAGGCAGCGCAGGGACAGACGTCCCCTGAACTCCCGGGTGATGCGCTCCAGGATCCGGGATTGCTTCTCGCACACAGCGCACCAGGAGGCCCGGAACTCGATCAGGGAGAGCGGGGCTTTGTCCGGTGGAAACAGAGAGGTTATGGAGTCGTGCATGGCCTTCTCCAAGCCCGGGTGCTCAGATGGATCCGTCCCGCCTCTTGCTGAGGCGGCGAAAAGGCGCTCTCCAGGACGATTATTCACCATGGTCTTGATTTGATGCACCTCGAGACAGCGAGGGGGTGCATCGTTCCTCTTCAGGGAGCAAATTGAGTGCCACAGAAATCGCTCCTGGCCGAGGCGACTCGAACCTTTCCTGCATGGGGTTTTTTGCGGGACGCAAGGGAGCATGCTTGCCCAGGAGCTTGATGTGTCCGGCGTTTGGGGATAGGCTGAGAACGTTACCGTAACGTTATAGTAACGTTCCGGGCTCAAGGGAGGCCCATATATGACGGATACCACGACGCACTCGCTGTGGAACGTCCATTTCCTGAACCAGATCCTGGATTCCATGGCCGAGGGGGTGTTCACTCTGGACACCCAGGGGCGGATCACCTCCTGGAACAGGGCCATGGAAGGGATCAGCGGATACACCGCCTCCGAGGCCCTGGGCCGGACCTGTGCGCTGCTTGGCTTCAGCAAGTGCCTGTCCCGGGTTTGTCCCAGGGACATTAAGGAGTGCGGCATCCTGGAGACCGGACAGAACGAGGCCAAGGACTGCGCCCTGCGCCACAAGCAGGGTTGGGACATCCCGGTGATCAAGCAGGCCAGGGTGGTCCGGGACGAACGGGAGCGGGTGGTGGGAATCGTGGAGACGGTCACCGACATCACCGAGCTGGAAAAGGCGCGCCAGAAGGCGGAAGAGGCCAATCAGCTGCTCACCGAGCGCTATTGTCTGCACAATCTCCTCGGCCAGAGCCCGGCCATGCAGGAGGTCTTCCACCGGGTGCGCGCCGCCGCGGAGAGCCGGGTCAACGTGCTGATTCAGGGCGAGAGCGGCACCGGCAAGGAGGAGATCGCCAACGCAATCCACTACAACAGCGACCAGGCCGAGCAGCCCCTGGTCCGGGTGAACTGCTCCGCCCTGTCCGAGTCCCTGCTGGAGAGCGAGCTCTTCGGGCACGCCAAGGGAGCCTTCACCGGAGCGGTCAAGGACAGGCGGGGCCGGTTCGAGGAGGCCCACGGGGGGAGCATCTTCCTGGACGAGATCGGGGAGCTGAGCCCCGCCATCCAGGTCAAGCTGCTGCGCGTGCTCCAGGAGCGCGAGATCGAGAGAGTGGGGGAGTCCAGCCCGCGCAAGGTGGATATCCGGATCATCACCGCGACCAATCACGATCTGGACGAGCTCGTGGCCCGGGGGTGGTTCCGGCAGGACCTGTACTACCGGCTGAAGGTCTTTCCCATTACCGTGCCCCCATTGAGACAGAGGCGGGAGGACATCCCCCTCCCGATCAGCCACTTCATCCGCCGGCAGGCCGAGCTCACCGGCAAGCCCATTCAGGGAGTGCAGCGCAGCGCCCTGCGCCTGCTCCTGGAGCACCACTGGCCGGGCAATGTCCGCGAGCTGGAAAACGCGGTGCAGCACGCCTTTGTCCTGTGCCCCGGAGAGCTCATCCGCCCCGAGGATCTCCCCGGGGAGACGGGAAGGGGGGCGGAGGGCCCCGGCTCAGGCGAGCCCGAGGCTCCGGCCGCGCAAGGGGGAGAGGTCCTGACCAGGGAGCGGCTGGAGCATCTCCTGCGGGAATGCGGGTGGAACAAGGCAGAGGTCGCCAGGCGGCTGGAGCTGAGCCGCACCGCGGTGTGGAAGTACATGAAGAAGTGGGGCATCCCCCTGCGGGACCCCGGCAGGGAAACCGGCTAGCCTGTCCCCGCCTGTCGGGAAAAAACGGGGTGCCCTGCGGAGGCGATCCCCATGGGCGCGATTGTTTTCTCCTGGCAGGGGTGCTAGGTTCCCCCATACCTGTCCGCAATTATTCCTTCTGTTTCCGCACCGGATAATCGAGTAGCTTTCGAGGCCG
>CAYFSD010000291.1:0-3174 GCA_964345705.1 uncultured Desulfohalobiaceae bacterium | reverse complement strand
CCAGGAGACAATCCAGCAGCAACGGGGACGAGCCATGCGGATCTACAACAGCGAGACCCGGGGCAAGGAAACCTTTCAGCCCGGTGACACGGACAGGGTTGCCCTCTACGTCTGCGGTATCACCGCGTACGACGTATGTCATATCGGCCACGCCCGGGCTGCGGTGGTCTTCGACGTGCTGGTCCGCCATCTGCGGACCGAGGGGTACGGCGTGGTCTTCGTGCGCAACTTCACCGACGTGGACGACAAGATCATCAACCGCGCCGCGGAGGAGAACCGCGGCTCCGAGGAGGTGGCGGAGCAGTACATCCGCGCCTTCGCCGAGGACATGGACCGCCTGGATGTGCTGCGGGCGGACTTTGAGCCCCGGGCCACGGAGCATATCCAGGACATGCAGGATATCATCCGCACCCTTCTAGATGCGGGCCACGCCTACGCCACCCAGCAGGGGAATGTCTACTTCCGGGTCCGCTCCTTCCCGGATTACGGGACCCTCTCCGGCAGGGACGTGGAGGAGCTCAAGGCCGGCGCCCGCATCGAGCCCGGAGAGGAGAAGGAGGATCCCCTGGATTTCGCCCTCTGGAAACGGGCCAAGGCCGGGGAGCCCTGCTGGGACAGCCCCTGGGGCGAGGGCAGGCCGGGCTGGCACATCGAGTGCTCCGCCATGAGCCAGAAGCTGCTGGGGCTGCCCATCGACATCCACGGCGGGGGACAGGATCTCATCTTCCCCCATCACGAGAACGAGCGGGCCCAGAGCATGGCCGCCAGCGGCGGGCCCTTCGCCCGTTACTGGATGCACAACGGCTACGTCCAGGTGGAAAGCGAAAAGATGTCCAAGTCCCTGGGCAACTTCGTCACCGTGGAGGATGTCTTCCGGGAGCACCTCCCCGAGGTCCTGCGCTTCTTCCTCCTGGGCAAGCACTACCGCAGCCCGCTGGACTTCACCTGGCCAGCCATGCAGGACGCGGAAAAGGCGCTCAAGCGCATCTACCAGGCCAGGAGGAACATGGGGCTCGCCCTGGAACAGGGGAGCGCCAAGGAGACCCCTCTTCCGGAGGAGATCACGGAGGAGGCGAGCCAGCTCATGCGGCAGTCCCGGGAGCACCTGAACGACGACCTGAACACGGCCGGCTGCATGGGGAGCATCTTCAGCCTGACCCGTCTGGGGAACAGGATCCTGGAGAACAAGGGCTGGCGCAAGTCCAGGCAGGGCCGCGAGCTCCTGGAGAGCATCCTGGAGCACATCCGCTCCACGGGCAGCGTCCTGGGCGTGTTCCACAACGATCCAAAAGCCTTCCTGGACGAGCTGCGACAATTCAGGGCGAAGCAGCGCGGCATCGACCTGGAGGAGGTGGAGCGCCTCATCCGGGAGCGCCGCGAGGCGCGGCAGAACAAGGACTTTTCCCGGGCGGACGAGCTGCGGGACCGGCTCGCGGAGATGGGGATCGCGCTCCAGGACGGCCCGCAGGGCACGGACTGGGACATCGAGTAGCGCCCGCTGCCGAAGCGCCGCCTCGCGCCCGCACACCATCAACCAACGGATCTTCGAGCCATGCCCGCAAGCAGCAAGAGCCAGTCCATCAAGCCCTTCCTGGTCATGGATGTCCTGGAGGCGGCCAAGCGCCTGGAAGCCCAGGGCGAGGACATCGTGCACCTGGAGATCGGGGAGCCAGACTTCGACACTCCCCAGTGCATCAAGGACGCGGCCTGTAGGGCCCTGGAGCGGGGAGAAACGGGGTACACCCACAGCCAGGGCCTGGCCGAGCTCCGGGAGGCGATCTGCGAGGAGTATGGTTCCCGCTACGGGGTGTCCGTGGATCCGGAGCAGATCATCGTCGCCTCGGGCACCTCCCCGGCCCTCCTGCTCTGCTTCGCCGCCCTTCTGGAAGCCGGCGACTCCGTGGCCATTCCCGATCCCGGGTACGCCTGCTACGCCAACTTCATCGCCTTTGTCGACGGCATCCCGGTGCCCGTTCCCGTGAGCGAGGCGGACGGATTCCATCTCACTCCGGAGACCATCCGCCGCAATTGCGCGACTCCGCCCAAAGCGGTGATGATCAATTCCCCGGGCAATCCCACGGGGACCCTCATGCCATCGGAACGCATTCGGGAGCTGGCGGATGCGGGGCACTGCCTCGTCTCCGACGAGATCTACCACGGCCTGACCTACGAGGGCGAGGAACGAAGCGTTCTGGAGTTCACGGACAACGCCTTCGTGCTCAACGGGTTCTCCAAGCGGTTCGCCATGACCGGCTGGCGACTGGGCTACCTCATCGCCCCCCACAGCTACGTCCGCCCCATCCAGAAGCTGGCCCAGAACCTCTTCATCTGTGCCGGATCCATCGTGCAGCGGGCCGGAATCGCCGCACTCCGCGAGGCCGGTCCGGACGTGGAGCGCATGCGGGGCATATACGACGAGCGCCGCAGGTACATGCTGCGCAGGCTGCGGGAAATGGGGCTCGACGTGGGCGCGGAGCCCACCGGGGCCTTCTATGTCCTGGCCGACGCCGGGCATCTCGGACGGGACGCCTACGGCCTGGCCTTCGACATTCTGGAAAAGGCCGGGGTCGCGGTGACCCCGGGCATCGACTTCGGAAAGAACGGGGAGGGCTTCATCCGCTTTTCCTACGCCACCTCCCTGGACCGCATTGCCCAGGGCATGGACAGGCTCCAGGCCTACATCAACAACAAGCTCGGGTAGGCCCCGCTCGCGGGCCAATCCGCATTCCTCCGGCCACGGGGGCCGAAGGAGGGCTCTATGACCAAAGAGCTCATCGCCCTGCAGCAGATCGCGGAGAATAAGATCCGCGAGGCCCAGCGGGATGGGGAGCTGGACAATCTCCCCGGAGAGGGCGAGCCCCTGTGCCTGGACGACGACTCGCACATCCCCTCCGAGCTGCGCATGGCCTACCGCATCCTGAAGAACGCGGACTACGTTTCCCCCGAGGTGCAGCAGCGGAAGGAAATCACGGATATTAAGGAAATGCTCCGTGACTGCCGGGACGAGCAGACCTTGTACAAACAGGTGCAAAAGCTCAACCTCTACATCACCAAGCTCAACGAGCAGCGCAGGATGCCTGTCCATCTGGAGGAAGAGCAGGTCTACTACCAAAAGATTCGGGAGCGCACCCGCGGGGCGCGAGGCGACCCCGACAAGGAGGAGGCATGAACTGG
>CAYFSD010000290.1:0-3197 GCA_964345705.1 uncultured Desulfohalobiaceae bacterium | reverse complement strand
ACGTCTGTCCTCTGTCCTCTGTCTTCTGTTCTCCGCTCCCCGACCTCCGATCTCCGACTTCCGATCTCTGGTATGCGGCGCGGATCCGTGTACACGAATCCGGGGCGCTATGCAACGGCCGCCCTCAGGAGAGCATCTGCTTGATGCCCCGCACCGCCTGGTTGATCCGCTGCCGGTTCTCCACCAGGGAGAAGCGCACGTGGTCGTCCCCGAAGTGGCCGAAGCCGATGCCCGGAGAGACCGCCACCTTGGCCTCGCGGAGCATCTTTTTGCTGAATTCCACCGAGCCCATGTCCCGGAACTGTTCCGGGATCCTGGCCCAGACGAACATGGTGGCCTTGGGGGGATCCACCTGCCAGCCGATGTCGTTCAGTCGGGAAATCAGGGCGTTTCTGCGGTCCTCGTATTCCTGTACGATCTGGCGCACGCAGTCCTGGTCCCCGTTGAGGGCGATGATGGAGGCGATCTGGACGGGCTGGAAGATCCCGTAGTCCAGATAGCTCTTGATTCGGCTCAGGGCGTGGATCATGTCCTGGTTCCCGCAGCAGTACCCCACGCGCCATCCGGCCATGGAGTAGCTCTTGGACATGGAGAAGAACTCCACCCCCACATCCTTGGCCCCCTCCACCTCCAGGAAGCTGGGCGGCCTGTACCCGTCAAAGGCCAGATCCGCGTAAGCCAGGTCGTGGATGACGTAGATCCCGTGCTCCTTGGCGAAGTCTACCACCTTGCGGAAGAATTCCTGGTCCACGGTGGCAGTGGTCGGGTTGTGGGGAAAGGAGAGGATCAGGACCTTGGGCTGGGGCCAGGTCTGCTTGGTGGCCTGCAAGAGGTCCTGGAAAAAGTCCCGGTCCTTGTGGATGGGGACCCTGCGCACGTCCGCCCCGGCGATGATCGCGGAGTAGGAGTGGATGGGATAGGTGGGGTCCGGAACAAAGACCACGTCGCCAGGGCTGAGCATGGCCATTGCCAGATGGGACAGGCCCTCCTTGGCCCCGATGGTGACCACGGCCTCGCTTTCCGGATCCAGGTCCACGTCGTAGCGCCGCTTGTACCAGTTGCAGATGGCCAGGCGCAGATTGGGGATCCCCTTGGAGGCGGAGTAGCGGTGATTGACCGGCTTCTGCGCGGCCTCGGTCAGTTTGTCCACGATGTGTTGCGGAGTGGGCAGATCGGGGTTGCCCATGCCCAGGTCCACGATGTCCTCGTTCTCCCGCCGCAGCTGCATCTTGAGCTCGTTGACCACGGCGAAGACATAGGGCGGGAGCCGTTGCATTCTGGGAAACTGCTGCATAAAAGACCCTCCTGAAAGGATGAACTTCTGTTTTAAATGTCCAGGCTTCATTCTGTCAAAGGGCGTACCATTCGTCTTTCTTGGCCCGGCATGGGAGAGCGTCTCCGGCAGTTGCCCCAGTCCTCTCCGGGGCACGGCGGGTCAGGGACGAGCCCGGCTGCGGGGCGGGTCGTATTTGGAGCGTCAGGGTGTGAATCAGTTGACAAATCCAGGGAATTGATTATTCAATACAAAGATTCACCTATTCGGGCAGAGGCATTGCCATGCCGGCCCGGAGCACTGGAGCGGGAAATATGACGCGAAGGGGAGAAGGGGGCCGGGGCAGCGCCCCGAGCATGAGCCAGAGTCTGGAGGAATTGCTGGACGAGGCCTGGGAAAAATTCGACCTCCAGCAGCGCCTCCGGGAGAACGGATGCTGGCAGCCGGTGACGGATGCGTACGAGACCCCGGAACAATATGTCATCCGGATGGAGCTGGCCGGGTTGACCAAGGATGAAGTCGGGATCGAGCTGCGGGGGCAGGAGCTTGTGATCTACGGGCAAAGGCATGCGAATCGAGAGGGGGGGCGCTTTTCCCATCAGATCCTGGAGCGGTTCTTCGGTCCCTTTTTGCGGAGGTTTCGACTCCCCGCCGGAACGGATCCGGAAGGGATCAGGGCCCGCCTGGAGCACGGCCTGCTGGATGTGGTCGTGCCCAAGGCGAGGCAGCGGGAAGGGAAGCAGCGGATCGAGGTGGTTGACGAATAGGCTTGCCAAAGATCATTGTCCGGGCCTATTCTTCCGTCGCGACAGGAGCTCAAAAACCCCGTGCCCATGGATGCTGAGGTTTTGGGGTAGTGAATAGGTACTCGTTACAAAACAAGCACCATTGAGGGAGGAGACCCCGAATGAGCAATCAGTTGAAAACAGGCCTTTTGCTGGGCCTATTGACCGGCCTGATTCTGATCTTTGGTCAGGTTCTCGGTGGCAATGGCGGTCTGATGATCGCCTTCGTCATCGCCATCGCGATGAACGTGGGCAGCTATTGGTTCTCCGATCGCATCGTGCTGCGCATGTACAAGGCGAGCGAGGTGAGTCCCTCGGATGCGCCCCGGCTGCACGAAATCGTGGACGAGTTGAGCCAACGGGCGGATATCCCCAAGCCCAGGGTCTTTATCATCCCGGAGAAGTCCCCCAACGCCTTCGCCACGGGCCGCAATCCCAATCGCGGGGTGGTGGCGGTCACCCAGGGCATCCTGGATATCCTCTCCAAGGAGGAGCTGAAGGGCGTGCTGGGACACGAGCTGGGGCATATCCGCAACAGGGACATCCTCATCCAGACTGTGGCGGCCACACTGGCCGGAGTGATCATGTTCGTCTCCACCATGGTCCGCTGGGCCGCCATCTTCGGCATGGGCGGCGATGAGGAGGGAGGGGGCAATCCCATCGTGGCCATTGCCCTGGCCATCATCGCACCCTTTGCGGCCATGCTCATCCAGATGGCCATTTCCCGCTCCAGGGAGTACCTGGCAGACCAGGCCGGGGCGGAATTCGCCGGCAATCCGGCCTACCTCGCCGGGGCCCTGGAGAAGATGAACGCGTACAGCAAGAACATCCCCATGCGGACCGGAAATCAGTCCACGGCCCACATGTTCATCGTCAATCCCTTCAGCGGCAGGAAACTGGCCAACCTGTTCAGCACCCATCCCCCAATCGAGGATCGCATCAGCCGGCTGCGGGCCATGTAGCCCGGGTTCGCCGGGCTGGCCAGCCCGATCGCAAAAAAAGCGGGACGCAGCTGCGTCCCGCTTTTTTTTCTTTCAATGCCGCATCGAGTGAAAATTTTCACGAAACAGCCGTGCAGGATAGGCGTGTCCCGGGTGGATCGTGTCACTTGACACATTGTCGCGGTAAAGGCTAAGTAA
>CAYFSD010000289.1:1229-3206 GCA_964345705.1 uncultured Desulfohalobiaceae bacterium | reverse complement strand
CGGCTCAGCTCGGGGAAGGCGTAGAAGGCGCGGTAGATGAAGGAGCTGCCGTCGATGAGATAGACGGGATCCCCGGACCAGTCGAGCTTTTCCGCTAGTCTCATGCTTGTGAGCTTTTCGATGTGGGATTGTGCGTTTTGGGGATCATCTTGCAGCTCTGCAGCCGTTCCCAGATGAACTGTTGCGGATGCTCCTCCGCCAGAGCGTCCAGGGGGATCTCCGCCCGGGCCATGGACTGGCGGCCACCCGCCTTGCCGTACTGCCCGAAGAGCTTCTGGGCCAGATTGCCCATGTCCGTCTTGATTCCGTCGCCCCGGAAGATGACCACCAGCTTGTTCCCGGAGGTGCCGCTGACCAGGTCCCAGCTGATGTCGTGCACGCGCTGGAAGAAGTCCGCGAGGATGACCAGGATGTCCGTGGAGTCCACCTCGCCCATGTACACGGTGAGGCCGTCACCGAGAAGACGCATCTTCTTGAAGGCCTGGGAGAAGTACTGCAGCCACTCCACCCGGTACTCGCTGCGCACGATCTTGCGCAGGATCATGTGGTCCGCCAGCTTGCTCAGGTAGCGAAAGGCCCGGATATCCACGTCGTGGAAGGACTGCTCGAAGCTGTGGGTATCGGTCTTGATCCCGTAGAGCAGGGCGGTGGCCAGGTGCTTGCCCGGCCGCAGGCCCAGGTTGTACAAAAGCTCCATCATGAGCGTGCTGTTGGCCCCGTATTTGGGCTGGATCTCGGTGAACGGGGCCTGCACCGGCTTGCTCCGGTCCTGCGGGTGATGATCGATGACCATGGAGAAGGAATACCGCTCCAGGACCGGATGGTGGTGCGGCTGCGAGTCCACCAGGGCGAACTTGTCGTACTGGGCCGCCAGGGGCGGGGACAGCTTGTGCACCGGGATCTGGAGATAGCGGATCATGGCCATGTTGTCCGGCCGGGTGACCTCGTTGATCATGGCCAGGGACACGGCCTCCACGCGCCGCGCCATGATCCGCTTCAGGGCCATGGCCGAGGCCAGGGCGTCCGGATCGGCGACGAAGACGATGAGCCATCTGTCCCGCTTGCTCAGCAGCTTGAGGAGCTGATCCACCTTGTTGGTCATGCGTCGGAAGTATGCCATAGCCGCAACCTGCTGGGTCGGGAGGTCGGGAGCCGTTCGGGGGCGAAACGGTAAAGGGGGGAAGCGTTCCTCCCGGGAGACTCCGTGTCCGGACCCTCCTCCCCTCGCCGCTTTCTGGTTTAGGGACCGCGCGTCCCGGCGGCTAATCGTCCATTTCTATACCAGGAACGGAAAATGTCAAGGGATTCGCCGAGTTTCTCCGGGTGGAACAGCTCGAGGACGATGACGGGCGTGGCGGGGATTTTGCCCAGGATGCGCTGCAGCTGGCGCAGGCCATGGTCGGTCAGTCGGGCCAGGGTGTCGTGCTCCCCCTGGGGGCCGGGGCCGTAGAGATGCAGCATGGCCGTTTGCTCCAGGAGCCCGGGGGTCTCCAAAAGCTCCTCCTGCCCGAAGGCCAGGAGGTGGCCCAGGTCCAGGCAGACCCGGCAGCCCGTGTCCCGGATGACGGGCCAGACGGCGCTCAGGTCGTTGCCCTCGATGTTCTCCAGGAAGAGCTCCTCGGTCCGACGGCTGCGAGACCAGAGGCGGACGAACTCCCGAAGGAGCTCCGCGTCCTCCGGGGGGTGGAGCACGAACCCGCGCGGACGCAGGTAGTCCGTTTTCGCCGCCAGGGCCTGGGCCAGGCGATGCGCCTCGGCCGCGCCCTCGGACCAGGGCAGGTCCAGGGGCAGATGCACGTGGTAGGAAAGGTCCAGCCCGGGCAGGTCCGCGGGCAGGTCCTCGTCGGTGTACTCCAGGCAGGCCCGGGTCTCGAAGAAGATGATCGCCACCTCGTCCACCAGGCCCTCCAGGCGGCGACAGTTCTCCCCCACACGGGCGGGCCAGACAAAGGACGGGGCGGCGATGGTGTAGCAGGG
>CAYFSD010000289.1:0-1129 GCA_964345705.1 uncultured Desulfohalobiaceae bacterium | reverse complement strand
CATCCGCTTCTCCTGGGCCACGCTGCGCTGCACCGAGCGGGTCATGGCCACGCCCTCCCAGGACAGATCATGGAGGAATCGGCTAGGGGGACGGTTGGCCGTTGTGCCGTAGAGCTGTCTGCGCGAGGCCCGGCTCAGGTAGAGGCGGGACTTGGCCCGGGTCAGGGCCACATAGAGCAGGCGGCGCTCCTCTTCCGCGTCCTCCGGCTCGCCCCCCGGCTCACGGATGAGGGGCAGGATGCCTTCCTCCAGGGCGGGGACGAAGACCGCCTCGAACTCCAGCCCCTTGGCCGCGTGCTGGGTGATCAGGGCCACGCGCTGGCTCCCGGCCTCGAATTGGGCCAGCTCCCGCTCCAGGGCGATCCAGTCCAGGAGCTCCCTCCAGCCTCCCTGTTCCCGCCAGGCCCTGGCCAGCTTCCGGTAGGGCCGGGACTGCCAGAACATGGGATCGAAGTCCGGATGGTCCCGGAAGGCGCCGGCCAGGGCGGGGGGCCCTTTTTCCAGGGCCTCCCGTGGACAGCGCGCGACGTCGGGATCCATGGGGACATGCCCCAGCCCGGCCCGCACGGAATCCAGGAGGATCCCCACCCGGGGATCCTCCCAGAAGCTCTCCCCTTCCGGAACGGAGCAGGGAATCCCGTACTGGGTGAGTGTGGCCTGCAACTGGGGCAGAAGCGCCCTGACCCGCACCAGCACAGCGATGTCCCCCGGTCCCAGGCCGCCCGAGTCCCGCAGGTCCGCCTGCAGATGCGCGGTGCCTCCCAAAAGGCCCCGCACCCGCTCGGCGATCCAGACCGCCTCCTGCTTGCCGCTCTGGGCCTGGTGGAAGCGGATCTCCCCTGGGATGTCCCTTTGGCTGGAGAGCGAGGGGATCCCGGAATAGAGGCCGGAGGCGAAATCGAGGATGCCCTGCGCGGAGCGGTAATTTTGCTCCAGGCTGATGGTTTGCGTTCCGGACCAGTACGCGGCGAGCTCGTTTTCCGCTTCCCCGGTGGCCCCGCGGAAGCCGTAGATGGACTGCCTGGGATCGCCGATGGCGAAGAGGCCCTCTCCGGAGGGGCGGCAGAGCCTGGTGACCATCCGGATCTGAAGCGGGGAGAGATCCTGCACCTCGTCCAGGAGCACGTGG
>CAYFSD010000288.1:0-3215 GCA_964345705.1 uncultured Desulfohalobiaceae bacterium | reverse complement strand
GCACGGATCCTGTCCGGCTCTATTCATTGGAATGCAATTCCCTTGCCAACCCTTTCTCTCGTCCCTTTTGCCGGCAAAAGACGGCTCCACGCATTGTTTGGGGTTCGTCACCTGGAACAATTTCGTATCATTGATCCTTCAGAAAATCCCCCGAGCCTTCCGCGACTCCCCGCGGCCCTCTCTCGCACTGTGTGCCGGGGCAATCCCAGCTGGGCCACAACAGAACATTCTTGTATCACATTAACTCCTGAGGAAACCATCAGGGGACGCGGATCACTTGGAGCCCCCCGCACGCCGCTCTCCCTGCCCCTCCATGCGGTGCAGGGCGTCGAGCATGGCCCGGGTCAGCCGCTGCCGCACCCCTTCGTCCCCGATCTTGTTTCCGGACTCGTCCGTTACGTAGAACACATCCACCACCTGCGCTCCGGGTGTGGCGATCTTGGCCAGCTGAATGGACAGGCCGAAGCTGTAGAGCGCCCGGGAAATGGTGTACAGCACCCCGGGCCGCTCCCAGGTATAGACCTCGATCACGGTGCACTGGTCCGAGGCCTCCTCGTCGATGCGCACCCTGTCCTCGCGGGGAACAACCTTGGAGCGCCCCATGGGCGCCCGGGGCGGCTTGCGCTGGAAGAAGGCATCCAGGGAGACCTCGCCGGCAAGCACCCGGCCCAAATCCCGCTGCAGGGTGTCCCAGGTCCGGTCCGGCTGCAGGGGGTCCGGGATCTGATCCACCAGGAGCACGTCCAGGGCGACCCCGTAGGACCGGGTATAGATGTCCGCGGAAAGGATGTTGATCCCGTTGGCCCAGAGCACTCCGGTGAGGAGCACGAACAGGCCCGGCCGATCCGCGCAGGCCAGGGTGAGCTCCCACAGCCCGGAGGAGGTGGCCCTGGCCTCCAGTCTCGGCCTTCCGCTTCGGGCCTGCTCCCGCTCCAGAAAAAAGTGGCGGCGCACCTCCTCCGGGGACTGGGTGAGCAGATAGCGCGCGGAGAGGGAGGCCAGCCAGGGGCGGACCTCCTCCGGCTCCAGCAACCGATCCCGGAGCAGGGCCTCCTCCGCCCGAAGGCGGGCCAGATCCAGTCGGGCCCGCTCGTCCCGGCTTCGCCATCCCTCCCTGGAGAGCAGATCCTTCACCTTGGCGAAGAGCTCGGAGAGGAGCGCGCTGCGCCAGGTATTCCATACCTGCGGGCCGGTGGCCTTGGAATCCGCGACCGTCAGGACAAAGAGCATGAACAGCCCTTCCCTGGAGCCGACCTTGAAGGCGCAGTGCTCGATGGGCTTCTCGTCGGAGAGATCGCGCTTGAGCGCGGTTTCCGGCAGAAGGAGATGTTCCCGCACCAGGAAGGCCAGCTCCTCGCATTCCTCCGTGCCCAGGCCCAGGCGCATCCCGATGGGCCGAACCAGCTCGGCCCCCCTTTCCGCGTGTCCTCCCCCCTGTCCCTTGGCCACGTCGTGCACCAGCGCGGCCAGGAAAAGGGGCTTCTTCTCCCTCAGCCGATCCCACAGGCCTTGGTCCTCCTCGTCCGCGGAGGGAAGCTCGGCCCGCTCCGGGCCGAAGAGCAGATGCATCCTGCGCACGGCGCGCAAAAGATGCTCGTCCACGGTATAGGTATGGTACACGTCGTACTGCATGCGGTAGCGGATGGACTGGAACTCCGGGATGTACTGCTCCAGGAATCCCGTCTCCAGCATGACCCTCAGGGTGGGGTACGCGCTTTCCGGGTCCAGGAGGATATCGAAGAAGCGTTCCGCCACTCCAGGATCCCTGCGCCAGGACTCGTCGAAGGCGGCGAGGTTCTCCCGGACCAGCTGGCCGGTCTGGTGGTGGAAATGGGCCCCGGTGCGAGCGGCCTGCCAGAAGAGCTCCATGATCAGGCCCGGATTGGAGGGAATGAGCTCAGGGTCGTAGAAACGGATGTGCCCGCCCTCCAGCAGAAGCGGCCCGGGCAGGATGGTTCGCTTGGTCGAGCGGCGGGAGGCGGGGGTCACCTCCTCCCGGAAGCGCTCCAGCAGAAAGGAGGTCACGCGCCGCACCCGCGCCGAATGCTGGAAATAGCGGCGCATGAAGGCCTCCACCCCGGACGCCTCGCCGGTCTGCACGAACCCCAGCCTCTCCGCGACCTCCTCCTGGTCCTGCAGCATGAGTTGGTCCTGCTGCCGGCCGCGCAGATCGTGGAGCTGCAGCCGGACCCGACACAGAAAGTCCTGGGCCTGCTCCAGCCAGCGCCGCTCGTCTCCGGTGAGGAGCCCTCGGGTGTGCAGGGCGTCCGGGCCCGGATCCCCGTAGAGGACGATCCCCGCCCAGCGAAGGAGGTGCAGGTCGCGCAGCCCGCCAGGGCCCTCCTTGACCTGGGGCTCCAGCAGATAGCTGCTTTCCCCGTACCGGGACAGCCGGGCCTCGCGATAGCGGGCAAGCTCCTCCACGAAACGCTTGGTCCGCCTCGGCCCCCGGCTTTGGCTCATATGCTCCCGCCATGTCCGGTAGAGCTCGGTATCGCCGTTGACCAGCCGCGTTTCCAAATAGTTGGTCCGGGTGGCGAAGTCCTGCTGCATCAGCCTGTCCAACCCGGAAGGGGAGGACACCACATGACCCACCCTGAACCCGCTGTCCCAGAGCCCGGAGACGAAGCCGCGCAGGAACTCCTCCAGGGACTTGGGCAGCTTGCGCCGATAGAGCAGGAGCAGATCCAGGTCCGAGAGGAAGCTGAGCTCCCCCCGTCCAAGACCGCCCACTCCGATCAGGGCCCATCCCTCGGTGGGCAGCCCCTGCAGGGGCAAATCACGGGCAAGCGCGGCATGGATCCGATCCGCATAGCTCCGGGCGCCCCCGACTCCCGGGGCCTCCTCACCACACTCCCGGCGGAAGGCGTCCCGAATGCCCTGCAGCCTTGCCAGGCAAGCGGACCAGCTAGAGGCCCCGCTCAGCGCTGCGCTCGCGGCGCTCCTGTTCTGCTCCATCACCTACACCTTGAACCTGGAACCTTGAACCTGGCGCCCTTCATAGCGCCTGCTCTCCTCGTTCCCCCGTCCGAATGCGCACGCACTCCTCCACGGGCAGGACGAAGATCTTGCCGTCCCCGATCTTCCCGGTCCGGGCGGCGTTGCAAATGGTCTCCAGCACCTCGTCCACCCGGTCGTCCTCCACCGCGACCTCGATCTTGATCTTGGGCAGAAAGTCCACCACGTATTCCGCTCCCCGATAGACCTCGGTGTGG
>CAYFSD010000287.1:0-3219 GCA_964345705.1 uncultured Desulfohalobiaceae bacterium | reverse complement strand
GGGTGCGGCTCAGCTCGTCCATCGAGCCGGTGTAGGGTGTGAATTCCAGAAGCCAGTTCAGGCTGAGATACATGGCGCGGTCCTGTGTGCGGTTTGGTGTTTCCCGCGCGAGCTGTTGGCGCGAATCGTTGTCAGCACCGCATGCGGGCGACGATGCGAAAGGGGCGGACCGGCTAGTGTCCGGGACGTGATCGAGCCGCTCCAGTCGCTCCCTTGTCCGCAGAGGAGCCCGGCCCCCTTTGTACGGGAGAGGCAGGGCTCGCCAGCCCGTTTAGGTCGCGGGATAGAAGCGGAACTGATCCAGGAAGGGGAGGTCGTTGTCGAAGAACAGGCGCAGGTCGTCGATGCCGTATTTGAGCATGGCGATGCGCTCCACGCCCAGGCCGAAGGCGAACCCGGAATAGATTTCCGGATCGTAGCCCACCGCCTTGAAGACCTCGGGGTCGACCATGCCGCAGCCCAGGATCTCCACGAAGCCGCTCTGTTTGCACACGCGGCAGGGAGAGCCGTCATCGGTGTATCCCTTCCCGGAGCAGATGACGCAGCTGATGTCCACCTCCGCGCTGGGCTCGGTAAAAGGGAAGAAGCTCGGGCGGAAGCGGACCTGGATGTCCCGGCTGAAGACGCGACGCAGGAAGTAGGTGAGTGTTCCCCGCAGGTCGGCCATGCTGACCTGCCTGTCCACGAGGAAGCCCTCGATCTGGTTGAACATCGGGGAATGGGTGAGGTCCGCGTCCCTGCGATAGACCTTGCCCGGGGCGACCGCGGCCAGGGGCGGGCTTTGCTCCCGCATGGTCCGGATCTGCAGCGGGGAGGTGTGCGTGCGCAGGACGATGGAGTCGGAAATGTACAGGGTGTCCTGCATATCCCGGGCGGGATGGTCCTGCGGGATGTTCAGGGCCTCGAAGTTGTAGAAATCCGTCTCCACCTCCGGTCCGGTGACCACATCGTAGCCCAGACCGCGGAATATGGAACAGATCTCTTCGCTGACCAGGGTGACGGGATGCAGGGTGCCGGTCGCGGGCGCGCGTCCCGGCAGGGAGGGATCGAAGGCCTCTTTACGGGCTCGCTCGCGCCGTTGTCGGAGCTCTTCCTGGATCTCTGCGTAGCGGTCCTGCAGGCGCTGCTTGATTCGGTTGGCCGTCTTGCCGGCTTCGGGGCGGTCCTCATCCGGGAGGTCCTTAAGCTCGGAAAGGACCTGCACCAGGCTGCCGCGCCGGCTCAAGTAGGTGACCCGGATGCTCTCCAGCTCATCCGGGTCCTCGACCTCCTCCACGGCGGCCTCGAAGGCGCTCTCCAGTTGCTGCAGCTTGTCCAGGAATGCTTGGAGCGCGGAGGAGGTCACGATTTACACCTTTGTTTTGGCCATTTCCGCGAGCTTGGCGAATCCGCTCTTGTCCCGGACCGCCATGTCCGCCAGGACCTTGCGGTTGAGCTGCACGTCCAGGCGACGCAGCCCGGTCATGAGCTCGCTGTAGGACAGCCCGTTCTCACGCGCTCCGGCATTGATCCGGGTGATCCACAGCTTGCGGAATTCGCGCTTCTTGCGGCGTCTGTCCCGATAGGCGTGAACGTGGGCCTTTTCCACGGCCTCGCGGGCGGTGCGGTACAGGGTGCTGTTGCTGCCGCGATAGCCCTTGGCTTGCTTGAGATATTTGTTGTGGCGTCTGTTCTTTTGCGTACCGCGTTTGATCCGCATAGCGCTCCTCCAGTCAAGAGAAATGTGTACGCCGTTTCCGGCGGATTCGGCCGATTCAGGCTTTCGGATCCGGGTGCCAAGGAGAGGGCGTCCCGTCTCCAGATTCCCGCCTCCTGTCTCCTGATCACTTGGCCCAGGCGGTGCGGGCAGCCTTGATGTTGGCCGAGTGGGTGATGGTCTGCGTGCGCAGACGGCGTTTCCGCTTGGCGTTCTTCTTGGTCAGCAGATGGCTGTGGAAGGCCCGCTGGCGCTTGATCTTGCCGGTGCCGGTCTTGCGGAAGCGCTTGGCCGCGCCGCTGTGGCTCTTCATCTTGGGCATGATTTCCGTCTCCCTCGGCCCCTACTTGCTGGAGATCGGGGACAGGAGCATGAACATGGTCCGTCCCTCCATCTTGGGGGCCTGCTCGATTTTGGCCTCTTCGGCCAATTCGTTCTCGAATCGCTTCAAAAGCTCCTCGCCGTATTCCTTGTGCACGATCTCGCGTCCGCGGAAAAAAACGGTGACCTTGACCCGGTCCCCCTTGGCCAGGAATCTGCGGGCGTGACCGATCTTGGTGGTCAGGTCGTGCTCGTCCGTCTTGGGCCGGAGCTTGACCTCCTTGAGCTGGATCTGAACCTGCTTTTTCTTGCTTTCCTGCCGCCGTTTCTGCTGCTGGTACTGGTATTTGCCGTAGTCCATCAGGCGGCAGACCGGGGGCTTGGCATTGGGTGCCACCTCCACGAGGTCCACACCGGCATCCCCGGCCATCTGCAGGGCGTCCTTGGTGGGCATGACGCCCACTTGCTCCCCGTCCTCGTTGACCACCCTGACCTCAGGAACACGGATCTGACTGTTCCGTCTGGTCTTCGTCTTAGTCGAAGAGGCTATAGCTCATTCCTCCGCGTTTGAATGGTTCACGGCAATCGCGCAGGATCATATCCAGCGTCTGCTCCAGGGTCAAGGAGCCCAGCTTCTCCCCGCCCAGGGCGCGGATATTCACTGTTCTGTCCTCGACCTCCCGGTCCCCGATCACGAGGGCATAGGGGATCTTATCCTCCTGTGCCTGCCTGATCTTCTGGCCCAGCTTTTCGTTGCGCAGATCGGTTTCCGTCCTGATGCCGGAGCCGCGGAGAAAGTCGTGCGCCTCCTGGGCGAAGGCGGCGTGATCGTCGGTGATGGTCACGATGCGGGCCTGCTCCGGGGCGAGCCAGGTGGGGAAGGCCCCGGCGTAGTGCTCGATGAGCACGCCCAGAAACCGCTCGATCGCTCCCAGGATGACCCGATGCAGCATCACCGGCCGGTGCCTGTTCCCGTCCCGGCCCACATAGGTCATGTCGAACCGTTCGGGGAGGGTGAAATCACACTGGATGGTGGCGCATTGCCAGTAGCGGCCCAGGGCGTCCTTGAGCTTGACGTCGATCTTGGGGCCGTAAAAGGCCCCGTCCCCGGGATTGATTGCGTAATCCAGCCCGTGGGCGGTAAGGGCGCTCTCCAGGGCCTTGATCGCGTTGTCCCAGGCCTCGTCCGAGCCGATGGACTT
>CAYFSD010000286.1:1375-3222 GCA_964345705.1 uncultured Desulfohalobiaceae bacterium | reverse complement strand
AGGTCTGGACATCCACGCGGGGATCTACTACAGATGGAACTGGTAATGTAGCGTTTCGGGCTCGGTGGGTTCACGGTTCCGGAAGCGTTGGCGGAAAAAGATTTTTCGGCAGATTGCAAATCTTTCCGGATGGCTGGCACGAGCTCGGGGGAGAGCCATCCGACCTCCGACTTCCGACCTCCGACCTCCGATCTCCGGGATCCGACATCCGACAGAAAGGAGCTTGTATGAGCGAAGAGAACCAAGAGGACGTCCAGCAGCAGATCCTCTCCTTCCTGGAGGGGGACAACGGCGTGCTGCTGAAGAAGAGCAACTGGGACGAGCTGAAGCGCGTGCTGCAGGAGAACCTGACCCAGGAGCAGCTGGACCAGATCAAGGAGCTCAACATCCACGAGCTGGAGATCCAGGTGTCCGCCGAGTAGCCCTTGGCCCACGCATTCCGTTGGGACCCGACCGGGCGGGGCCTTGAATCGCTCGAATCAAGGCCCCGCCCGGTCGGCATCTGCGGAATAGTCCGTCTTACAGCCCGCTAGAACGGGGCGTCGTCCATGGATCCCGCCTCGGAGGGGAACACCGGACCCTGCTCCTCGGAAAGGCCCTCGTCGGAGAAGGCGAAGGGATCGTCCTCGCCTGAGCCTCCGCCTGCTGCCTGTTGTGGCCTGCCGGAAGCGCCGCCCTGGCTGTCCATGAACACGACCCGCTGGGCCTTGATCTCGGTGGTGGCGCGATTCTGACCCTGATTGTCCTGCCACTTGTTGGTCTGCAGCGACCCTTCCACCAGGGCCATCCTTCCCTTGGCCAGATAGTTGGACACCAGCTCCGCCTGACGGTTCCAGACCACCACCTTGTGCCACTCCGTTCGCTTCTGGCGGCTTCCCTCCCGGTCCGTATAGGACTCGTCCGTGGCCAGGTTCATGTTCGCCACCGGAGTCCCGGCCTGGGTGTAGCGCAGCTCCGGATCCTGCCCCAGGCGTCCGATAATGATGACCCGATTGTAGGTCCCGGCCATAACCAGCTCCTTTTTTCGATTTTTTCATGCCTCAAGGCCCGCGAAAGGGCCTCCGGCCCGCTTGTCATCTTCCGCGGCGACGCCTCCGAGGGAAAGACGTTGCAAAACTCCCAGTTCCTCGCTACATTCGGCCCGTTTCCTGAAACCTGAGCCAAAGAGGAATCGCCATGCCGCGGACGGCACCGCAAGCCTATCACGACGCCCTCGCGGCCATCCACGCCGCAATCCGGCCCGGGAGCCTCCCCCAAACGGGAATCGTGCTGGGAACCGGGCTCGGGGAATGGGTGGAGAGGCTGCGGGGGGTATCAGCCATTTCTTATACAGACATTCCCGGCTTTCCGCAATCCACCGTGGAGACCCACACCGGCAGGCTGGTGTACGCGGAGATCGGGGACATCCCCGTTTGGATCCTGCAGGGCCGCTTCCACCTCTACGAGGGATACGGCCCGGAGGAGGTCTGCACCGGGATCCGGATCCTGGGCATGCTCGGGGTGAAGCGCCTGATTCTGACCAACGCCTCCGGGGCGATCAACCCCGATTTCACCACGGGGAACGTCATGGTCATCTCGGACCAGCTCAACATGACCGGAGAAAACCCCCTGCGCGGGGCGAATGTCGAGGAGTGGGGGCCGCGGTTCCCGGACATGAGCGCGGTGTACGAGCCCTCCCTGCAGGCCGCCGCCCTGCAGGCCGCGGTCGACTGCGGCCTGCGCCCGGAGCGGGGCACCTACGTGGGAGTCCTGGGCCCCAGCCTGGAAACCCCGGCCGAAACCCGGGCCTTCCGGCTGATGGGCGGGGACGCCGTGGGCATGTCCACCGTGGTCGAGGCCATCGCCGC
>CAYFSD010000286.1:0-1275 GCA_964345705.1 uncultured Desulfohalobiaceae bacterium | reverse complement strand
TAAAGGAGCGCGCCCAGCCATGACCAACTACAAGGACACACTCAATCTTCCCCGAACCAGCTTCCCCATGCGGGCCAAGCTGCCCAAGAGCGAGCCCCGCATCCTGGAGCACTGGCAGGAGGTTGACGCCTATTCCCGCATGACCGGGGGCAAGGAGGACGCCCCGGGATTCGTCCTGCACGACGGGCCTCCGTACGCCAACGGCCACATCCACCTGGGCACGGCCACGAACAAGATCCTCAAGGACATCATTGTCAAGTCCCGGAACCTGCTGGGCTACCGGGCGGAATACGTCCCGGGCTGGGACTGCCACGGCCTGCCCATTGAGCTCAAGGTGGAGCAGGAGCAGCAGACCGAGGAGGGCGGCGGCAGCGCCCTGGACATCCGCAGGCGCTGCCGGGAGTACGCCCTGAAGTATCTGGACGTGCAGCGGGAGGAGTTCAAGCGGCTCGGCGCCTTCGGCACCTGGAGCGATCCCTATCTGACCATGACCCCGGAATACCAGGCCAGCATCGCCGGGGAGTTCGTCCGCTTCATCCGCACCGGCGCGGTGGAGCGCCGCAAGAAGCCCATCCACTGGTGCCCCTCCTGCCAGACCGCCCTGGCGGAGGCGGAGGTGGAATACCACAACCGGACCTCGCCCTCCATCTACGTTCGCTTTCCCGTGATCCAGCAGGAATTCTTCCGGCGCTTCCCCCAAGCTGAGGGCAGCCCGGTCTACGCCCTGATCTGGACCACCACGCCCTGGACCATCCCGGCCAACCTGGCCATCGCCCTGCACCCGGAGCAGGACTACGTCCTGGTCCGCGCCGGCGGCGCGGTCTACATCCTGGCGGAAAAGCTCCTGTCCGAATGCGCAAAGCGCTTTAGCTGGAGCGAGCCCCAGATCCTGGAGCGCTTCCGCGGCGGCGAGCTGGACGGATTCGAGGCGCGGCATCCCTTGTACGACCGGGCCTCCCGCTTCGTGCAGGCGGACTACGTAACCCTGGAAACCGGGACGGGCTGCGTGCACACCGCCCCGGGGCACGGCCAGGAGGACTACGAGACCGGCCGAAAATACGGGCTCTCCATCTACGCCCCCCTGGACGACCAGGGGCGCTTCTTCGACCAAGTGGAGGGCTTCGCCGGGATGAACGTCTTCGAGGCGGACCCGCACATCATCGCCGCCCTGCGGGACAGGGGCCACCTCATGGCCCACGCGGACATGGAGCACTCCTACCCCCACTGCTGGCGCTGCAAGAAGCCGGTCATTTTCCGGGCCACCACGCAGTGGTT
>CAYFSD010000285.1:0-3233 GCA_964345705.1 uncultured Desulfohalobiaceae bacterium | reverse complement strand
AGCAGAACGCCTCCGACGCGGAGGAATCCGCAAGCGCCGCCGAGGAGCTCGACTCCCAGGCCAGCGAGCTGGACAAGATCGTGGCCCACCTTACTGATTTCGTCCATGGAGAAAACGGGAAAGCACTCACGAATGGACAAAAGGGGTATAGAGAACAGGCATCCATTCAAAGCGGGCCTAGGGGGCAAAAGCAGCTGAATCTTCGATACGACGGAGAGCAACATACTCCAAAGAGCCGAAGACATGGGTCTCAGAGGCGCAAGTCTGAAATCCCTGAAAGCCGATCCAGACAAGGGAATCAACAAAACGCGGATCGCATGATCCCCCTGGATGACAACGATTCCTTCAGAGACTTCTAATAGCCTGCTCAGCGGACTGGGAGCCGGGCAGAAGAACTTATCTTCTTCCGTCCGGCTTCCAGGTTACTTCAATGTGATTTGGGCCCGAAGCCGGACAGCTGCCTTTTCTTCTGGTGATTCGGCACCCTACGGGGCAATCTATGCGTATACTTCTTGCCGGAGGCGAGGAAACATTCGAAGCAAATCTACCTGACCTTCTCCGGGAACGAGGCCACGAGGTGGTCCAGATCCGGGACGGGGTTCGGGCTTGGTCCAAAATAAAGGAGCAAACGGCTTCTCTTTTGCTTGTCCTGGATGTCGCGTTGCCGGAGATTGACGGGCTGGAGCTGTGTCGAAAAATCCGGGGAGATTTCGGCAACGATCTTCCCTACATCATCCTCCTTACTCCAGGGACAAGGGAAGAGGATGTTCTCCAGGGCCTTGAAGCCGGGGCGAATGATTACTGTGTCAAGCCTGTGGACCGTGATGAGCTTCTGCTAAGAATCAGCATGGGCCAGAGAATGGTAGAGCTGCGATCCTCGCAGCGGGAGGAGAGGAACGAAAGCGAACGGACGAGAACGGAGCTCGAAAGGTATCGCTACCTCCTGGATAGAAGCCAGAAAATCGCGGACCTGGGAAGCTGGGACCTCGACGTATTCTCTGGAAGGCTCACCTGGTCAGAGGAAACTTACCGCCTCTTTGGTCTTGAGCCTGGAGAAACGGAGATGACCTATAAAGGCTTCCTCCGGTTCGTTCATCCGGAGGATCGTCAAGCCGTCGCCGCCGCGTTCATGGATTCCCTGCACCAGGACCGGGACGCCTACGAGATGGAGCATCGCATCGTCCGCGGACACGATTCAGCGGTTCGCACGGTTGCGGAGAAGTGCGAGCACGTAAGGGACGAGACGGGGCGCATTGTCCGCTCGATTGGCATAATTCAGGACATCACCGAGCGGAAGCGATCCGAGGAAAAGATCCAGCATCTCAATCGGGTGCTGGCGGCCATTCGCAACGTGAATCAGCTCATCGCCGCGGAAAAGGACCGCTCCCGACTTATCAGGGGCGCCTGCGACAGGCTGATCGAGACGCACGGCTATGATTCGGCCTGGATCGTCCTGTTTGACGATACAGGAGCCTGTGTCATGTGCGAGCAGGCGGGATTGAAGGAGCATTTTCATCCCTTGCGGGAACAGCTGCAAAACGGCGAGCTCCCCAGCTGCTCCAGGGAAGCGCTACGTCGCTCCGACTTGGTGGCCGTCCCCGACTCCGAAGCCCTCTGTTCTCAATGCTCCCTGGTCGGAGCAGTCCCGGGGTCGGCCAGAATCGTTGTGCCGCTCGCGCATCAGGGCACGGACTACGGGGTGATGGCCCTCTCCCTCCCGTGGTCCTATGCCGACGACGAGGACGAGTGGGAACTGGTCCGGGAGCTGGCCGGGGACATCTCTTTCGCTCTGCATGCCATTGATCAGGAGGAGCAACGCGTCCAAAGCGAGATAGCCCTGCAGGAATCCGAGCGGTTTCTGCGCTTTACCCTGAACGGTCTCTCCGAACACATCGCCGTGCTCAACGCGCAAGGGGACATTGTGCTCGTCAACCAGGCCTGGCGAGACTTTGCCGAGGAGAGCGGCATCTCTTCGGAGCTCGTATCCGAAGGAAGGAATTATCTTTCCGTCTGTTCTCAGTCTCTAGGCGATTCTGCCCAGGGGGCCGGGGCATTTGCCAAAGGGATCGAGGAGGTCGTGTCCGGAGAAAGGGACTTCCATGCCCAGGAGTACCCTTGTCCCTCCCAGACGCGGGAGAGGTGGTTCATCGGCCGTGTTAGCCCCTTCACCGAGGAGCCTCCCCGGCGCGCAGTTGTGGCGCATGTAGAGATCACGGAGCGCAAGGAGGCGGAGGAGCGGTTGCAGGTCATCTTCGATCATGCGCCTATGATCATGTTGCTTGTGGACCAGGAGGGAAGGATCTACGAATCCAATGCCTCTGCAAGCGAGTTCGCCGACAGGAGCAAGGAGGAGATGCAGGGAAAACGGGCGGGTGAGTCGCTGCGTTGTTTGCACCATCTGGACGATCTTCGCGGCTGCGGATTCGGCCCGGAATGCGCCAGATGCACCATCCGCAATACCGTGATGGAGACTTTTCGAACTGATGAAAGCTTCAGCCATGTCGAGGTCCCTCTGCACATGAGCCGTCAGGGCCGGGAGCAAGAATTCACCTTTCTCCTGTCCACCACCTTGCTCCGGCAGGAAGAGGATCCCCTGGTCTTGGTCTCCCTCGTGGACATCGCCGAGCAAAAGCGGGCCTGTGACGAGATCAGTCATCGTCAGCTGGTGGAGTCGAGGTTGCGAAGCACGGCTCAAACGCTCCTCTCCCCGGGATCATTCGAGGATATGTGCGAGCGGATCCTGGAGGCGGGGAAGGAGCTGACCCGCAGCCGCCATGGCTATGTGGGAAGCATTGACTCCTCAAGCGGGAAGTTGGTGGCCCATACCCTGACTAGGACGGTTTGGGACATGTGTCGGGTCCCGAACTGGGATATCGAATTCGATCGCTTCGGAGGACTTTGGGGATGGGTGCTCGAGAACCGGGAACCGGTCCTGTGCAACAGCCCCGCCGAGGACCCCCGATCCACGGGGACACCGGAGGGACACATTCCGATTGGCAATTTCCTTTCCGTACCAATTGTTCTCCAAAATGAGCTTGTGGGACAAATCGCCTTGGCCAACTCGGAAGGGGAGTACACGGAAAGGGATTTGCAAGTGATTCAGCAGCTAGGTGTCATTTTTGCTCTCGCCATCCAGAGACAAAACCACGAAATCGAGCTCAAGAAAGCCAAGTGGCATGCCGAGACGGCCAACAGGGCCAAAACGGAATTTCTGAACAACATGAGCCACGAGC
>CAYFSD010000284.1:0-3258 GCA_964345705.1 uncultured Desulfohalobiaceae bacterium | reverse complement strand
ACTGGAGCACGCCGTAGGCGATGAGGATATAGATGAAGCGGGGCTCGAAGCCCCATTGGAAAAAGGCGACCAGGGCCACGGGGATGGTCATGAGCAAAGCGCCCACATAGGGCACGATCACGGACAGGCCCACCAGCAGGCTCAGTAGGACGGAGAACTGCAGCCCAAAGGCGGCGAAGGTGATGTACGCCCCGACCCAGACGATGAGGATTTCCCATATCTTGCCCTGAATGAACTTGGCGATCTTTTCGTTGACCTCCTGCCAGACCTGGTTGGCCAAGTGGATGTTTTCCGGGAGCAGGCTCTGCAGGAAGTCAAGGATCCGCGTCTTGTCCTTGAGCAGGAAGAAGGCCATCAGGGGCACCAGCACCAGGTAGACCACGAAGTTGAGCAGGCTGCGCACCGAAGCCATGGAAAAGGAGAAGAAATTCCGGGCCAGGGAGTTGAACTGGTTGGTGATGATCCCCATGATGCGGTTCACCTGGTCCTCGGTGATCAGCTGAGGATACTTCTGGGGCAGGGTCTGGAGCTGATCCTGCCAGGTGGAGAGCATCTTGGGCATGGCCTGGACGAACTGGGAAATCTGGGCCGAGAGCATGGGCACCAGGCCCAGCACCAGGAACACCAGGGCCAGGATGAAGATGGTGAAGACGAGGCCCACGGCGACGAGCCTGGGGATGTGCAGGCGTTCCAGGGGCCTGATGAAGCCCTCCAGGAGGTAGGCCACGACCACGCTGGCGATGATCGGGGCTAGATACTCGCCCAGAAAGGTGAACAGGGCCACGACGAAGACCCCCATGAGCACGAAGATCACGATCTGGGGGTCGGAGAGGTAGTCCCTGTACCATCTGGCGAAGATGTTGTCCGATTCACAGGTCATGGCGCTGCCCGGGCGGTTTGTGCGTGTTGCGCGATCGCGGGGGCGTTAGTAGCGGTTGATCTCGATGGTGGTCCGGTCCATCCTGTTCTTGAAGCGCCGCTTGAGGAACTCACGGATGGGAGCGCGCGTCGGGGGAAAGAGGATGACCAGGCCGGCCAGATCGGTGATGAATCCCGGAGTGAGCAGAACGACTCCTGCGCCGAAGATGAGCAGGGCGTCCACGATCTCGTTGCGGGGAATGATGCCCTGGTTGAGATTGGTCTGGATCTGGTGGTAGGTCCGCAGCCCCTCGGTGCGGGCCAGATACCCTCCTGCGACAGCCGTGAGCAGGATGATGGCCACGGTGTTCAGGCTACCGATGACGCTCCCCACCTCGATGAGGACATAGATCTCCGCCACCGGAAGGATGGCGAAGGCGAGGATGAGCTTGCCGAGCATAGGGCTCCTTTACAGTGAGACGATCCCTTGGATGCCGGAGGCGGCCTCGTACACCGCGACCACCTCGTCGCTGGAGTGGACCCGGCATTTGGCGGTCACGCTCACATACATGCCGTTTTTGGACATGCGCGTGCTGATCGCGTCTTCCTCCTGGAAGAGGTTCAGCACATCCTTCTTCCGTTCCACGGGAACGATGAACTTGAACATGTACTGGCAGGGCCAGGCATGGGTCTGATCCAGGGTCTGCTTGAAATGCTGATGCGTGGTGTTCATGGGATTACCTCGTACGACGGAGCCTTGTCCTTGGCTGTTGGGGAAATTTGATATACATTGCCCGCCGTGCGGATCCGAATCCGCTTTGATTTCGCATGCGACAACTATAGGCATTCCACGCCGGTTTGGCAACAGCGCCGCTTGCTTCACCGGCAGGACGGGCACCCATGGCGAACATTTCCCGGACCATCGCCAGACGCGCCTCCGTGGTGGCGGGGGCGACCTTCCTGAGCCGCATCCTCGGCTTCATCCGGGACGTGGTCATCGCCTTCGCCTTGGGCACCGGGCCCCTGGCGGATGCCTTCTTCGTGGCCTTTCGCCTGCCCAACCTCATGCGTCGCCTCTTCGCCGAGGGCTCCCTGACCATGGCCTTCGTCCCCGTGTTTTCCCGGGCCAGGGAACGGGAGGGGAACGAAACGGCCTTCGCCTACGCCCGTTCGGCCCTGCTCTGGCTGGTCCTGGTGGTGGGGCTCGTGGTTGTCGCCGGGATCCTGCTGGCCCGGCCCCTGGCCTGGATTATCGCCCCGGGTTTCGGGGACGATCCCGAGCTCTTCGACTTCACCGTCCGCCTGATCCGCATCTGCTTCCCCTACATCCTCTTCATTTCCGCAGTCGCCCTGTGCATGGGCATCCTCAATTCCCTGGGCCACTTCTTCGCCCCCGCGGCGGCCCCCTGCGTGCTGAACATCGTGCTCATCGGCGCGGCCCTGGCCGGAGCATGGAGCGGGGTCTCCATTCCGGTCCTTCTAGCCTGGGGCGTGCTCCTGGCGGGCCTGGGACAGCTCCTGTTGCAGCAACCCTTCCTCCACCGGCAGGGCTTCTTCTGGCGCGGGCAGTGGCGGCTGAGGGACAGCCACGTCTACCGCATGGGCCGCCTCATGCTGCCCATGCTCCTGGGCGCCGCGGTGTACCAGCTGAACATCGTGGTCAATACCATGCTGGCCTCCTTCCTGGCCAAGGGGAGCATTTCCTATCTCTACTACGCGGACCGGCTGGTGCAGTTTCCCCTGGGGGTCTTCGGCATCGCCGTGGGCACCGCCGCTTTGCCCAGCTTTTCCGACCTGGCCGCCCAGGGGCGCAACGAGGAGTTTCTTGACAGCCTGAATATGAGCCTGGGGCTCACCCTTTTCATCTGTTTGCCCGCCACTGCCGGGCTCATCGGCCTGAGCGAGCCCTTGGTGCAGACCCTGTTCGCCAGGGGGGCCTTCGAGGTGACATCGGTCCGGGCCACGGCCGCGGCCCTTGTGGGCTATTCCGTGGGGCTGCCCGCCTTCAGCTGCGTCCGGCCACTCGTCTCCGCGTACTACGCCCTGCACGACGGACGCACCCCGGTCGTCGCGGCTTCCATCTGTCTCCTGGTCAATGCGGCGCTCGGGCTCTGGCTCATGCAGCATCTGGCCCACGTGGGCCTGGCACTGGCCGTTTCCCTGGCCTCCTGGCTGAATATCCTCATCCTGGGATATAGGCTCTCTGCGCGCTTTCGGGCCTGGATGGACTGGGGGCGCGGCTACGGGACCATGCTCCTGTTGAGCGTTCTCATGGGCGCGGGGACCTATGCGACCGCTTCCTGGGGGCCGGTGTCCCTGCTGCTCATCCCGGCCTGGGCCGGGGTCTATTTCCTGGTCTGCCGGCAATTGGGCCTCGCGGAAGCGGACATGCTGATGGAC
>CAYFSD010000283.1:0-3273 GCA_964345705.1 uncultured Desulfohalobiaceae bacterium | reverse complement strand
GAGGAGCGGGCTGGGCGGGAAGCCGAGGAGCTGCGCAAGAAATGCGGCCCACGTGATCTCCTCGTCTGCCTGGACCAGGGAGGCCGGGCCCTGTCCTCGGAACAATTTGCAAAGCGCCTGCGGCAGTGGATGGAAGGACCGGAAACGCCCTGCTTCATCCTAGGCGGCGCCTTCGGAATCGGCTCGGAGCTTCTCCGGGCCGCGGACTTCCGGCTCAGCCTGAGCCCAATGACCCTACCGCACGAGATGTGCCGCGTCCTGCTCATGGAGCAGATCTATCGGGCCGCAACGATCAACTGGGGGCACCCCTATCACCACTGACCTGCCCCTTGGCGTCCCTTTTCCCCTATCGTCACTATTCACCAGCTCAATGCCTCTGCGTCCGTGGGCCTAGCGCATCGCTATCCTTGACAGCTCGCTCTGGCTTGTTTATAGTTACCAATTCTTGTTTTGCGGGCCTATAGCTCAGTTGGCAGAGCCACCGGCTCATAACCGGAAGGTCCCAGGTTCAAATCCTGGTAGGCCCATCATGACCAATGGCGCCTCTCCTGTTTCAACCCGGAGCGCAATGAGGCCAGAGTGCACCCCGAATCCGTAATCGCGAAGATCGAGTCGGTTGCGGATCCCGGCCTTGCGGAAGACTGGGATCAGAGCGGGGTCCAAGTGGCGGCCGCACGCCGATCGGTGCATCGCCTCGCGGTCGCCCTCGACCCCACACCCGCCACTATCGCCCGGGCCGTGGACTGGAAAGCCGACTTCATCCTGACCCATCATCCCCTGAGCCTCGCCCCGGAGCTTCCCTGTCGACTGAATGACTACCATGCCGTGCTCAAGCTCCTCTTCGGCAGGGAGGCGTGGCTCTACTCCGCTCACACCAGCCTGGACCTGCAGACCAGCGGCCCGGTGGCCTGGTTGGCCCGCTCCTTGCGTTTGGAGGCCATCAGCCCCATCGTGCCCGTGAACCGGAACGCTGGGGACAACGCCCCGCTCGCCCCCGCAGGGTACGGGGTCCAGGGTGACTGCCCCGCTCCCCTGGACTGGAACAGCTTTCTCCGGGAGCTGCACCGCCTCACCGGGCTTTCCTGCTGGCGCCGGACCGGGCGCCCGGCGGAGCGGATATCCCGGATCGCCTACTGCCCCGGCTCCGGGATGAGCCTGGCCGGGACCGCCTTTGACCGCGGTGCCGACGTCTTCCTCTCCGGCGATCTGAAGTACCATGCCGCCCAGGAGATGGAAAGCTGCGGCCCGACCCTGGATGTGGGCCATTTCGTACTCGAGGAAGAGATGATGCGGGCATGGGCGCAGGAGCTGCGGATCGCCCTTGCCCAGGATAACGTAGATGTCGCGTTTTTCCCGGGACACGACCCCATCGTCTGGGAGACAAATCCATAAGGAGGAGGATGCCTTGAATCTTCTCAAGCAGATCGAACAGCTCATTGTCCTGCAAAAAGTGGACTCCGAGATATACGAGCTCCACAAGAAACTCGAGGAGGCCCCCCGGGAAGTCTCCGCAATCAGGCAAAAGCTCGAGACCCAACAGAATCAGCTGGCCCAGGTGGAGGAAAAGATCGGTATCCTCCGCCAGCAGGAACAGAAGCTGAACAAGGAGATCGAGGAGGACAACGACCGGATCCGGCAGAGCAAGAACAAGCTGATGATGGTGGAGAACAGCAAGGAATACCACGCCATGATGCGTGAGATGGACAACCTGGAGAAAACCAACCGCTTGCGCGAGGAGGAGAAGGTCGCCGTGGACGAGGACCTGGCGGCTCAGAATAACCTTAAGACCTCGCTGGATGCGGAAATCGAGAGATTGGAGCAGGAGCTCCAGGAGAAACAGCAGCATCTGGACCAGGAGCTCCAGGGCGCTCAGGCCAAGCTGGACGAGCTCCGTCAAAAGCGGGAAAGCGCCACCCAGGACATCCCTCAGCCCATCCTCGGCCGCTACGAGTTCATCCGCTCCCGGCTGTCTCACCCAGTCATCGTTTCCGTGGACGACGGGGTCTGCAACGGATGCCACATCAGCATCCCGCCACAGAGCTTCCTCGAGCTGCAGAAGGGGGAACAGATCCTGAGCTGTCCCAACTGCCAGCGGCTGATCTTCTGGGACAACCACTTCAGCCAGAACGGGGAGCAGACCTAGTGACTTGTCTTGCCTGAGCCTATGCAGATCTGGACCATTCTCCTGGCCGCCGGACGTTCCAGCCGCCTCGGCCCACAGCGGGGAAAAAAGCAGTTCCTCCACTGGAAGGGGCGGCCGCTCTTCTGGCATTCAGCCAGGGTCTTCGCCGCAATTCCCGCCATGAAGGGCATCGTTTTCGTCTTCCCGCCCGGTGAGGTGGATGAACACACCGAATGGGCCGAGGGAACGGCCCGCAGCGAAACCCTGGGGCTCGCCCGCGCCTTCGCCGAGGGAGGACAAAAGCGGCAGGACTCCGTATCCGCCGGGCTGCGCGCCCTCCCCGCTGAGTGCGATTACCTTCTGATCCACGACGCGGCCCGCCCCTTCCTCAGCCCGGAGCTGGCACAGCGGGTCATCCAGGGCCTGGAGCGGGGATACCCCGGGGTGGTCCCCGGATTGCCGGTAACGGACACGGTCAAACGAGTCCGCGGCGACGTCGTGGACAGCACTCCGCCCCGGGAGGAGCTCTTCGCCATCCAGACCCCGCAGGGGTTCCGGCGCGAGGCCCTGGAAGCGGCCCACAAAAGGGCGCGAACCCGGGGATGGACCGGCACGGACGACGCCTCCCTGCTGGAGCTCTCCGGAGAGCAGGTGACCCTGGTCCGGGGCGAGGAGAAGAACAGAAAAATCACCACTGTCGAGGATCTTGCGGACATGGACAAGGAGCAACAGGGCCCGTCCAGGATCTGTACCGGCTGGGGCTACGACGTGCACCGCTATGGAGCCGGACGGGGCCTGAAGCTGGGCGGCGTCGCCATCCCTGAAGGGCCCGCTGTGGAGGCCTACTCCGACGGCGACGTGGCCCTGCACGCGATCATCGACGCGATTCTGGGCTGCCTGGGCCGCGGAGACATCGGGGATCACTTCCCGGATTCGGATCCGGCCTACCGGGACATAAGCAGCACCCTGCTCCTCTCCGAAACCCTTGCCATGGCCCAGCGGGACGGAGTGCGCCTCTGCCACCTGGATCTGACCCTTATCTGCCAGACCCCGAAGATGCAGCCCTGGAAGGAGGCGATTCGGAAGAATCTGGGCAATCTCACGGGCCTTTCCCCGAATCGGATCAACGTCAAGGCCACCACCGAGGAGGG
>CAYFSD010000282.1:0-3308 GCA_964345705.1 uncultured Desulfohalobiaceae bacterium | reverse complement strand
GCAGAAGGCGCGGGCTGTTGGTTCAGCCGCGATCGGCCGATGAAAGCGAGAGGACGATATGCCCAAGCCCAGAACATTCCCCAAGGGGATCCTCCTGGCCTGCCTGTGCCTGGCGCTTTTCTGCAGTGCCGCACAGGCCCAGGAGCATACCCTGGTCCGGATCGATCGTTCCCGGGACGAGGGGAAAACCCTTTTTCAGCTCTCCCTGTCCGCGGTCCCGGAGTTCGAGGTCAAGACTTCGGGGCAGCGCGTTGATGTCCTCCTCTTCGACACGGGCATGTCCGAGTCCCTGGACAAGCTCGAGGCCGGGGGCGAGCTGGCCCGGACCCTGCTCGCCGAGCAGGGGGGGCGGACCATTGTGTCTTTGGTGCTGCGTCGGCCCCCCGACGATGTCGAATATTCGACAGCAAAGGACAACACTGTGCTCCGTCTGCGCGTGAGCTGGCCCGAGGAAGGGGAGAGAAGCAGGCCAGCCATGGCCATGGAGATGGACGGACAATTGTCCATCGGCCAGAAGGGGGTATCCCTCCGGCGCGAGGTTTCCTCCCCGTACCGGGACAACTGGGAGGCCTTTTTCCGGGAATACGAGCTTCCTCTGCGCGTGGAGCCGGAAATGGCCCCCACCTTACCCTCCTTTTCCGGACTCCTGTATCCTGGGGATCGGGAGGAGCTTCCGGCCCTGGTCCTGGAATACGCGGAGGAGAAGGAGTGGAACCGGGCCCTGGAGGCCCTGAATCCCTCCACGGGAGAAGGGCCGGAAGTTGAGGACGCCCGGAGACGGGTCCTGCGGGCGGAGCTCCTGCTGCGCCAGGGACGGATCCGACGGGCCCGGGATCTTTTGCGCCAACCCAGGCAGGAGAACGGGTACGGATCCGTGCTAAGCTATCTCCGCGCCTTTGCCGCTGCCGCGGACGGGGACCCCTACCTGGGGTACGCCCGGGCCCGGGATCTCGCCTTCCCCGGAGATGCTCCAAAGGAGTGGACGACCTACGGCAGGCTCCTGGAGATCGAGACAGCCCTTGGCTCGGGACACGCGGAACGGGCCTACGCTTTGGCCCCGAAGCTTCCGGAGGAGGGCTTTCCCCACCAAAGAACATTTGCCCTGCGCAAGGCGCAGGCCGCATTCGCCATGGGCCGGCGAGAGCAGGCCTTTGCTGAGCTGCAGGGCTTCTCTCGGGACATGCTGCGCGAGCATCCCAGTGCCCTGGCTCAGCTCGCTCGAGCCAGGTACGAGAACGGGGACTACGGCAGGTCCCTGCAGCTGTATTCCAGACTGGCCCATACGCTCTCGGATCCGGACCGGATCGCCATGGCCCGGTTCGGGGAGGCCATGTCCGATTTGCATCGCGGAGCCGAGATGTTGGCCAAATCGGCCCTGATGCGGATCGCGGAGGAATCGGACAATAGCCGGGCCAAATGGCGGGCCAAGCTGGAGCTCGCGGATCTGGCCGTGCAGAGCGGGGAGGAGGCGACTCCGGCGGAGCTGGCGGCCTCCTACCGGGAGATCGCCCGCGGGGCAAAGAGGCGGGATATTCGGGAAGAGGCGGCCTTCAAGCGGATTCTCGTGGCCCGCCTCTCCGGACACAATCGCATGGCGGTGGAGTGGCTGGGCCCCTACCTGCGCGACTATGCCGCGGGGGACCTTCTGCCCCACGCCCGGGCCCTGCTTGTGGAGATCCTCCCCGGAGTGGTCAGGGACCTGCTGGATCAGGAGGCCTATATCCGGGCCATGGCCCTGGTCCAGGAGCACAGCGATGATCTGCGCTACGCCAGGCTTCCCCTGGATTTCCTCTACGATCTGGGCGCGGCCTTCGACCGTCTCGGCTTCTTCGATCGCTCCAGCCAGGTGTACGAGTACATGATGAGCCTGGCGGAAAGTCCGGACAAGCGGGAGGATATCTACCCCCTTTTGATCCGTAGCTATTTCCACCAGCGGGAGTACGGACAGAGCGGTGACTACGCCAGGGATTACGTGGAGGAATATCCCGGGGGCGAGCGGGAAAAGACCGTGTACCTCCTGCTGGCCAAATCCCTGGAACGCGAGGGAAAAGAGGACCGCGTCGCCGAGCTGCTCCGTTCCCCAGATCGCCCGGTCAGTCGCGGGCTGGACGCCCTGGCCGGAGAGCTCTTCTTTGACATGGACCTCTATGGGGAAGCGCACCGCTATCTGGCCCGGGCCACGGGGCCCAAGTGGCGTCAGGCCCCGCGGGATCTCCTGCTGCTGAAGGCGGAATCCCTGTTCCGCGAGGGGACGTTGGGCCAGGCCCTGCCGGTGTATGCCTTTCTCCAGGAGGAGGGGTACCAGCGGGAGCAGGCCAGATACCGCATCGGTCAGATCCGGGCGCGAACCGGGCGAGAGGGTGAGGGGGCTAAAGCCTGGCGCCGGATTGTCGATACGAATGAAAGCCCCCTCTGGACCGAGCTGGCCCGGGAAGGATTGGCCATTCGGGAGCTGGAGAAGAGGATGCGGGAATAAGCCCACTATTTCCAGCTTCGAGCCAAGCGGCTGAACCGCGTTGTTGAAGCGGAATGGACACGACTCATAAGGAGAGGCACATGTTCGGGGATACGATCCACGTATTGCACAACGCGCTAAACCTCAGGGAGCAGAGGCAGCAGGTGATCAGCTCCAATATCTCCAACTCCGATACCCCGGGGTACTCCGCGGCCAGGATGAACTTCGAGGAGCAGCTGCAGAACAGCCTCTCCGACTCCGAGGTGACCCTCTCTTCCAGCGATCCGAAGCATTTCCCGGTACACGACGAGGCACCCCACGTGCAGGGCGAGGTGAGCCAAGAGCCGAATCCAAGCCCCATCGGGGACGAGAACAATGTGAGCCTGGATCAGGAGATGCAGCGCCTTTCCGAGAACCAGATCAAGTACGAGGCCTCGGTGAAGATGCTGCGCAATAAGTTCGCCACCCTGCAGAGCGTGCTGCAGAAGTAGCCCCCAAGAGGCGGGGACGAAGCGTTCCGGATTCTCAAGCGAAGAGGGATTGCCATGAGCGTTTTCCAGTCCATGCAGATCAGCTCCACGGCCCTCAAGGCCCAGAGCACCAGATTGAACACCATCAGCTCCAATCTGGCCAATATCAACAGCACGAGCACTCCGGAGGGTGGCCCCTATCGGGAGAAGTCCGTGGTGTTTCGGACCAGGGTGATGCGCTTCGATCAAGAGCTTAGGAGCAGCCTGAAGAATTCCGACCAGGGCGTTCGAGTTGAGCGTATTGTCGAGAGCCGGGATCAGCCGAGGAAGGTGTACAATCCCTCCCATCCCGAGGCCAATGAGAACGGATACGTGTTCAAGCC
>CAYFSD010000281.1:0-3338 GCA_964345705.1 uncultured Desulfohalobiaceae bacterium | reverse complement strand
GCAGAGCAATGAAGGATCTGAAAAAGATGTACCGTTCGCAGCAGTCCGACCCCTTTCCCGGTGAGCTCCACCTGACCGTGGGCGATCAGGAGCTCATCTTCAAAAAGCGGGTCTGGACCATCCAGGGCGAGGAAATGGGCCTACGCTACGGGGAAAACCCCAATCAGCCCGCGGCGATGTACGAGCTGCACCAGGGACGCCTGGAGCTGAACGGGCTCCGCTTCATCACCCCGGATAGGGGGCTGCTTTCCGCGCTCGCCGAACAGGACATCATCCAGTCCGGAAAGCATCCGAGCAAGATCAACCTCACGGACGTGGACAACGGGATCAACATCCTGCAGTACCTCACGGCCAAGCCGGCCGCGGTCATCCTCAAGCACAACAATCCCTGCGGGGCGGGCTGGTCCGACGAGGGGGTCACCACCGCCCTGAGCAAGGCCCATGACTGCGACCGGATCGCCGCCTTCGGCGGGGCCGTGGTGGTCAACTCTCCCGTGACGCGGGACCTCGCGGAGTATATCAACCAGCGCTACTTCGAGGTCGTGGCCGCCCCGGAATTCGAGGACGGCAGCGTGGACATCCTCGCCAACAGAAAGAACCTGCGCATCCTCAGGATCCCCGGTCTGGGCCGGCTGGAGGAGATGCTGGACTCGCCCTTTTTGGAGTTCAAGTCCCTCGTGGACGGCGGGCTCATCGTCCAGTGCTCCTATCTCAACGAGATCCGCGCCTCCGCGGACTGGATCCCGGCTGAAGCGGAATCCGGCGGGACCACGGTCACGGCCCGGCAGCCCACCCCCGCGGAAAGCGAGGACCTGCTCTTCGCCTGGGCCGTGGAGGCCGGCGTGACCTCCAACTCGGTCCTGTTCGCCAAGAACGGGGCCACGGTGGGCATCGGCACCGGAGAGCAGGACCGCGTGGGATGCGTGGACATCACCATCCACAAGGCCCACATCAAGTACGCGGACAATCTGGCCTTCGAACGGGCGGGGCTGTCCATCTATCAGCTCCGGGAGAAGGCCAGGGAGGATCGGGAGCACCGCGAGCTCCTGGACCGAATCAACGATGAGACCGAGGAGGCCAAGGGCGGCCTCCGCGGCGCGGTCATGGTCTCGGACGGCTTCTTCCCCTTCCGCGACGGCGTGGATCTGGCCATCGAGCAGGGGGTCACCGCCATTGCCCAGCCCGGCGGCTCCGTAAAGGACTTCGAGGTCATCCAGGCGGCGAATCAGGCCGATCCCCAGGTGGCCATGGTCTTCACCGGCCAGCGCTCCTTCAAGCACTGATCCCTATGGCGGAACACAAACACAGCCTTCGCTCCGGCCATGTCGTGGAGTATCTGCAGGACAGCCTGCCCTGCATGGGGATCGTGCTCTCCGAGGAGTCCGAGCGGCTCAAGGTGCTCACCCTCACCAAGCGGCAGATCAAGCTCGCCCGGTCCAGGGCCCTGCCCTGGACCGGGCCCTGGCTCAGCCCGGACCAGAGCCGGGAGGAGATCCTGCGCCAGATGGAGCGCACCAACGAGCTGCGCCAGCGGATCCAGGACCAGTTGGATCCCGTGGAAATCTGGGAGCTCCTCCAGGGAGAGGTCGAGGAGGAGGGACCGGAATGGCTTGCCGGCCTGGTCTGGAGCGAGCCCGATCCGGATCGCGTGGCGGCCCTGGGCCGTCTGCTGCTGCAGCACAAGATCTACTTCAAGTACACTCCGCCCGTGTTCCAGGTCCTGTCCCGAGAAAAGGTGCAGATGAAGCTGCACCAGCAGGAAAGGGAACGCAGGCGCAGCCAGGTGATCCAGCAGGGACAGGCCCTGTTCCGGGCCCTGTGGAAGGAGCGCTCCGGCGCGAGCCCGCAGGCGCGCCCCGAGCCCGATCCGGAGATCGCGGAGGAGCTTCGGGAGATCCTGCTGCAGCAGATCGCCGCCTCGAACGCCGAGGAGCATTCCAGCCTCTGGAAAAGCCTCTCCCACGGCCTGCCCGAACAGGAGCACCTGGCCCTGACCCTGGCCCAGCAGTGGGGGCTTCTGCCCCGGCACTACAACCACCTCCTGGACCAGGCCGGATATGCCTGGGGCGATGACTGGAGCCAGCGCCACCTGGAGGAAATCCGGGACCAGGAGCGCGACTTCCTGCGCCTGCAGTCCGGGGAGCCGGAACGCGACTCCCTGGTCAGCATCGATTCCGCCACCACCAGGGACATCGACGACGCCTTCAGCGTCCGGCACGACGGCGAGGGGTGCTACCGAGTGGAGCTGGCCCTGGCCTGCCCGGTCCTGACCTGGGAGTTCGGCTCCCCTCTGGATCAGGCCGTGGCCCACCGCTGCAGCAGCCTCTACCTTCCGGAGGGCACCTCGCACATGATGCCCGAAAGGCTGGGGCTGGAGCTGTACAGCCTCCACGCGGCCCGCAGCCGCCCGGTCCTCTGGGTCACCATTCTCCTGGGCCGCGAGGGGGAGGTGCTCTCCGTCTCCCCCCGCCTCACCTGGGCGGAAGTGGAGGAGAACACGACCTACGCCCGCACGGAGGAGGTGCTGGACAGCTCCGATCCGGGCCGGATGGGCACGGCCCTGGAGCTGGCGGAAAAGCTGCGCCGCAACCGGATCCGCCAGGGAGCCGTCATCTTCGACCAGAAAGAGCCCCAGATCCATCTGCGGGAAGAGGACGGCGAGATCCAGGTGGACCTGGAGGCGGCCCCGGAATATCCCAGGGCCCAGCTCATGGTCACCGAGATGATGATCCTGGCCAACTCCGTGCTCTCCGATTGGGCCAGCACCGAGGGCGTCCCCCTGTTCCACCGGACCCAGGACATCGTCCTCCCCCGCAGCTATGCCGGAGAGTGGACCGATCCGGTGGACATGCACCGGATCATCCGGGAAATGAGCGGCTCCAGACTGGACGTGCGCCCCGGGCCCCACACCAGCCTGGGAGTGTCCGGATACGCCCCGATCACCTCCCCGCTCAGACGCTATGTGGACTTTCTGAATCTGGCCCAGATCCGGAGCTACCTGCTGGGGAACCCCCCTCTCTGGGAGGAGGGGCGCATGCAGTCCCTGTTGCCCCATCTCAGCGCCCGGAGCCAGGCCGTGGGCAAAATCCAGAAATTCCGCACCCGGTATTGGAAGTTGCTCTACTGCCAAAGATGGTGTAATTTCAGCCAATGGGACGGTGTGATCCTTGAAGGGGAGGATCCGGTCACTGTCTCTTTGCCTCGGGAACAGCTCCTGCTCCGGGCCCCGAAAAAGCTCTTCGGGGACAAGGTGCATCCCGGACAGCGCTACCGGATCACCCTGGGCAAGATCGATCCCCTGAACAACCAAATCAAAATCGTCGACGCCCGGGAGGATG
>CAYFSD010000280.1:0-3348 GCA_964345705.1 uncultured Desulfohalobiaceae bacterium | reverse complement strand
GTAGGCTTCCTTGTCGAAGCCGAAGGGGACGGAGGCGAAGGCCACGAAGGCCTCGTTCTTGCCCTTCCAGTACCCGGGCCAGTCGTGGCCCACTTCCGCTGTGCCCTTCTGCACCGCCTCAAAGGACTGCATGGCCGGAACCAGCTCCCCGGCGGAAAAGGGCTTGATGTCCAGATTGCCTGCGGTGAGCAGGCGCACTGTGTCGCAGAAGTGCTGGGCCACGTCGTAGAAGAGCAGGCCCTTGGACCAGGGCATGACCATCTTCCAGTCAAAGGTTTCGTCGGATTGCTCGAAATCGATCTCCTTGGCCATCTCGTGGCGGTCGTCCTGGCCGAACTTGGACCGCTTCATTGCCGAGGCACTCCCGGCAAGGACACAGATCCCGAAGAGTAGGGCCAAGAACAGGGTGAAATACCGACGCATACGCACCTCCTTCGCGCTTAATGGGTTGTTATTACCCAGAAGAGGGAAACCCCCCTTGCCCGCGGATTTCTCGTGTGATCGAGAACTGTCTGGAAGCCGGTTTTTTTTCGGAACAATGTTTTCTGTCTGTCGCCTTATACTGTCCTATAGAAAACCGGCTGCTCGGCTTTCGCCTTGCTCTGAACAAGAGTTTCTTGTCTTAACGGTGTTAATGAAATGGCTTAAAAAATTTTCTCAGCAATGATCGAAGCGGACGGTTAGGCTTAAAATAGCGTTTTCAAGCGATATCTTGAACTCGCTGCAGTTTTTGAAACCTCAATGTAATGGTATAACCTTTTTACAAAGAGATTTGGGTATTGTCAATAGGTTTCTGTGTAATGAATGGACGTGTTGAATTATATGGTGTCGAATGCTATCTCACGGTTTGTCATTCATCTGTTAGCTTGGGGCGTTAATTCGAGTAGATGGTCAATCCAGATAAACCATTTGAAGGAAGTAAAATGGTATGACCATATCTTTGCATCCCATACACCCCAAAAGCATCTCGGAGCAGGTCTTTGAACAGCTCCGGGACCTGATATTTCGCGGTTATTTCAAACCAGGAGGCGAGCTCCCGCCGGAGCGGGAGCTCGTCTCGTCCCTGGGAGTAAGTCGCCCTGCCATCAAAACAGCGATCACCAAGCTCGTGGACAAGGGGCTCGTGGAACAGCGGCAGGGACAAGGGTCCTTTGTCCGTTCCCATCGATCCCGGTGCCTGGACAATCCCTTGCGGGAGGTGATGGACTCAGAGGAGGTGGATCTGGAGAACCTCCTGGAGGTCCGCAGCGGCCTGGAGGTCAATGCGGTGCGTCTGACTGCCCTTCGCGCAACTCCTGAGGACATCCGGATCCTGGATTCCTGTCTCCAGGATATGTTGTCCAAGGTGGACCAGGGACTGGTCGGGGAGGACGAGGACGTGGCCTTTCATATGGCCATCGGCTTCGCCTTGAAGAATCCGGCTCAGATCTTCCTCATGAAATACTTTTGCGAGCTTCTCTTCCCCGGGATCAAGGAGAGCCGCTTCCATCTCTACGAGAGCGGCAATCTTCCGCGGATGGGAGAGCAGCACGCCGAGATCCTGGAGCATATCCGGAGTCATGAGCCAGATGGGGCCCAGGAGGCCATGCTGTGGCACATCCGTTTCGTGTAGGACTTTTGCCGCACTCGCGGTTTGTGAAAGGTTTGTGCCTGTGTCTGGGTAAACATTGTTTGAAGAGGGAGACGGTTTTTTTCCCAGGAGCCGATCCCTGAGCAAAGGAGGAGAATATGCGCACCGATCTTTTGTATGGCGAGCAGCGGCTGAAAATCGACGTACCTGAAAAGACCCGGATCCTGGACGCGGCCCCTGTGCCCGTTCTGCCGGATCAGGCGGAGTCCGTCCGCAGGGCCCTGGAGGAGCCGATGGGCAGTGCGCCGTTGCGGCAGATGGCCGCGGCACGCGGGAACGCGTGCGTGGTGATTTCGGACATAACGCGCCCGGTGCCCAACCAGACGCTCCTGCCACCGCTTTTGGCGGACCTGGAGGAGGCGGGGATTCCTCGGGAGCGGATCACTATCCTGGTGGCTACGGGGATGCATCGTCCCAATGTGGGCCAGGAGCTGGCCTCCATGGTGGGGGAGGAGATCATTTCAAGATATCGGATTGTCAATCACGAATGCGACAAGAGCGAGGATCTGCGGCGCGTCACCACCATTGACGGCGCGCCCATTGAGATCAATCGCCACTACCTCGACGCGGACCTCAAGATCCTCACCGGCCTCATCGAGCCCCACTTCTACGCCGGGTATTCCGGGGGCCGCAAGGCCATTCTTCCGGGGATCGCCAGCTACGAGACCATGAAGTTCATGCACTCCTATCGGCTCATCGATCATCCCCGGGTGGCCAATTGTGTTCTGGAGGGAAACATCTTCCACGAATACGGTCTGCAGGTGATGGACCTCGCGGGAGCGGACTTCCTGCTCAACGTGGTCATCAATCGGGACAAGGAGCTTACCGGAGTCTTCGCCGGGGATCCACGGCAGGCCCATCTGCAGGGCTGCCGCTTTGTGGAGGAGCATGCGGTTATGGACGTCCCGAGCCGACGGGATCTGGTGATCACCTCCGGCGGGGGCTTCCCTCTGGACTCCAACTTCTACCAGATCAGCAAGGCGCTCACCTGCGCCAAGGACATCCTCGAGCCTGGTGGAACCGTGCTGGTCGCCTGCGAGTGCCGGGAAGGCCTGGGAAGCGAGGACTTCTGCGGCATTATGCGCTCCTGCGGGACGCCGGAAGAGTTCTTCGAGCACTATTGCCACCCGGAAAACTTCGTCAAGGATCAGTGGTGCGCCCAAAACATTTATCAGGCCCTGGACAGGGCGGGAGCGATGTACGTCTATTCCCACTCCCTCAGCCGCGGGGACGTGGAAAACCTGGGCGGGATCTACGTGGAGGATCTGCAGGGGTGTATCGAGGAATTGACCGCAGGGGCGGAGCGCATTGCCGTAGCCCCGGCCGGACCGTACGTGGTGGGCCGACTCGCCGAACAGACGCCCTGAGCTGGGGCTTTCGGCAATGCCGGGGACAGGGCCCTGTCCCCGGCATAGTGCCATGAGGGATCCCCGGACCGTGGGTTGAGGTCAGCTAGAAAACCCCTGAAAATAGGACATAGGAGAAGAGAAGACCCAGGAGGCCAACCACTGCTCCATAGAGCAGAAGGGGCAGGACATTGCGCTTGAGGATCACTCCCTCCATGCCCACAAGCCCCACAGTGGCGCATGCCGCGACAATGTTGTGGATGCAGACCATGTTCCCCATGGCCCCGCCCACAGCCTGCAGGGCGACGATGATCTGCCGGGGCAGTTCCAGCTCACTGGCGATGCCGTACTGGAACTGGGCGAAGAGAAGGT
>CAYFSD010000279.1:0-3348 GCA_964345705.1 uncultured Desulfohalobiaceae bacterium | reverse complement strand
CACTACGCTACGACCTTGAACTTTTTTCGCGCCTTGCACTTGGAATTTTTGAACGCCCTGCCTGATGAGGACTTTTTAACACCTGATAGAGCGTATCCGCAGCGTGTCTTTTCCCGTCTTGTCCTGTCGCGTGGAAGGAGGAATCACACATCTATCCACGAGGAAGGTTCCTGTTGCTCAGACGCGCCATCATCCTGTCACTCATTCCGGCTGTGGCTTTGATCCTGACCCCTGTGGAGGCGCCTTTCGCCGAGACATCCGCGGGTCCCGCCCTGGCTCAGGAGGAGCAGGTCGATTCCCAGTCCCTGGAGGGCCCCGCCCTTGGCGGACAAGGTGGTGATGCAGACGAGACCGAAGAGGACGCCGGTCCGGAGGAAAACGCGACAGGGGCTCGAAGCGAATTCGGCCCCGAGCTGGGGGGGCCCGGGGAAGAGAAAGACCAGGAGAAGGAAAGCAGCCCCGGATTGGCGGATGAGGAGCCCGAATCATCGGAGCCCGCGAAGCAGGAGACGGGAGGTGACAGCTCCGAATTAGAGGATGTTGAGGAAGTGTATCAGGAGCTGCGGGAGCTGCGGGAGAAGGTGGAGCAGCTGGAAAAGGAGGCCCAGGCGCGGGAAGAGCTGCAGATGACCGAGGAGGAAAAAAGAGAGAAGGAGGAGGACATCCTGGAGGCCGCGGGCCGGGAATATACTCTCATGGAGGAGGGGATGCTCGAGCTGGACCTCAATGTTAGCTACTCCTATTACTCCTCAGATATTATCCGCGAGAATTACGATGTGGAATATCAGGCCAATCACAACATCACCAACACCCTCTCCGTTTCCACGGCCCTGCGGAAAAACGTGACCATGAGCACGAGCATCCCCTTTGTCTACAAATACGATCGAATGGGCACGGAACGGGAGAAGACGGTCACGGATATCGGGGACCTCTCCCTGGGAGTGAAGTATCAGCCGTGGAAGGCGACCAATAATTGGCCGACCCCCATCTTCAACGCCAATCTCAGCACGCCCACCGGCAGGGGGCAATACGACATCAACCCGGAACAGGAGCTGAGCACTGGCAGCGGCCTGTACAGCCTGTCCACCGGGGTTTCCACCTCGTATCCCATCGACCCGGTGAACGTCTTCGGAAGCCTGAGCTACGGGTATAGCTTTCCCCGGGACGACATCGGGCAAAACAGACAACAGGGTCGCCTGGAAAAAGTGGAGCCAGGGGACTCCATCAGCACGAACATGGGATTCGGATACGCCCTGTCCTACAGGACCTCCCTGTCCATCAGCTACTCCTACTCCTACAGCTACCCCACGAAATATCACTGGGCCGGTGGCAGCGCCACCACCGGCAGAGAGACCATTTCCTCCAGCCTCAGCCTCTCCACCTCCTGGAGAATCACCCCGAAGCGAACCATCATTATAGGTATCAGCAAAGGCCTAACCAACGATAGTCAGGATTTCGGCCTATCCCTTCGCCTGCCTTTGGAGTTCGACTTGCGCTGAGGCCTTTGTTTCGCTTTTGGGGCGAAGACCCGATCCAAACGTTTCAACCCGATCACTCGAGGCGCACCATGGGCAGCGGAAAATCGACGACTGCAGGAGTGGGGACGGGGAAAAACGTTTTTTCGGCGGTTGCTTTTGTGCTTGCGCTGACAATAAGCCTGATCGCTTCGGATCCAGCCACTGCCACCTACATCGAGCAGATGACCATCTCCACCCGGGCCCTCACCCTGGGGAACGCGGTGACCGCCCACCCTCCCGGACATATGTCCATTCACTACAATCCCGCGGGCCTTTCCCAGTTCGAGGAGGGGAACTGGTGGCATCAGGGCATTACCGTGCCGCATTTGGAAAAGACCACAACCGTGCGCGGGAACTCGGATTTCGAGGGGTGGCTACAGCAGGAGAGATGGGATCATTTCGCGGACCCGGTGTACGATGACCTGGCAGGGCGTGAGGAAATAAGCGCTGACGAGCTGGAGGCAAAGGGAAGCGCGGAGAGCGGGGTGATGTATATTCCCATCTACGACGAATCCATCAATTTCCAGGCATCCCCGCGCACCAGCCTGGTGCATCAGCCCGAGGACTCCAGATGGACCCTGGCCACGGGCATCTATACCCCGTATGCCACCGGGGCCAATCACAGCGGCTCTGGAGACCCCACCCAATACGGGAGCAAGCGGGCCTACCAGCAGCACCTGATCTATCAGGCCCCTTCGGCCAGCTATCAGCTGACGGACAACCTCTCCCTGGGGCTGAGCGTGGGATTGGGGCAAACCGCCATGGGCGCGGAGACGAAAGCCCGCAGCCCCAACGACCTCACCGCCCTGACCCGGGAGCTGGGGGAGGCCACCGAAGGGATGGCCATCCCGCCCTGGACCTATCTCTACTATGACGAGCCGCTGTACGGCGGTGGCATCCACCCCTGGGAAGCCCCGGCGGAGATCGAGCTGGAGCTCCGGGACGACTTCAGCCCCAGCTACAATCTGGGGCTCCTGTACGAGCCCTGGGACTGGCTGGGCCTGGGCCTGGTCTACCAGAGCCCCATTGAGGCGGAATTAACCGGGGATTTCAGGATCGAGTACAGCAAGGACTTCCAGGAGATGGTCCATTGGTACGGGCAAGGCCCCTGGGGCGTGCGCAGGACCTCGGCCATGCTCAACATGCCCACCAATCCGGTGCCGGCACAGGAGGGCACCGTGACCCACGAGGTGGTCTTTCCCAGACGTGTGCAGGGAGGCATTCGGATCAGCCCCATTGAGAGCGTGGACCTGATGTTCGACCTCAAGTGGTCCGAATGGTCCATCCGCAACGAGGATGTGTACAATTTCGACCAGGAGATCCAGATGCTGCAGATCGCCAAGCTCTCCGGGCATACGGAAGGCCCCAAGACCCTGGCCACGCCGAGGCACTTCCAGGACACCCTGGACTGGGGCGTGGGCACGGAGATCAGCCTTCTGGACTGGCTGGATCTGCGTTTGGGGTATGAATACCGCGAAAGCTCGGTCCAGAAGAAATACTTCGATTTCAATACACCTATTCCGGACATGCACCTCTACGGTGCGGGACTAGGGTATCATCTGGACAACGGGGGCAGGATCGACATAGGCGGGGCCTATTTTCGGGGCGAAGACTTCGAGATCGGTCCGGAGGAAAGCACGAATCTCACCTCTACCAATTATTTCGATCACGGGACCAATATGTACGCCGGTCAGCATGTCAAAAGCGAGCTGGAGGTGTACATGCTGTCCCTTGGCTTTGTCGTTCCTTTTGAATCCTATGTGGACTATCAAAAGGAAAATATTGAAAGCGCGGGAGAATGGATCCAATTTTTCAATCCATTCTCCCGTTC
>CAYFSD010000278.1:0-3354 GCA_964345705.1 uncultured Desulfohalobiaceae bacterium | reverse complement strand
CTGAGCATCCTCGAGCAGCGCAATCTGGGAGCGAATTTCCTGAAGCAGAACAACTGGGTGCCTCTGGCCGAGAGCGGCAGAAATGTCGACGTGCTCATGGTCAATCCGGATGATCTGGGGAAGCTGGACGAGATTCGGTTCATCCTTGGAACCAGCGACATCAACCCCAAGGTGGGACTGAAAAGTGACCTGGACGCCTTTGTGGATCGCTTTTTCAGCGAGCTCCACGGAGAGGACAAGCTGGCCTCCTTCGAGGAGGAGGTGGAGTCCTCGTCGGATGAGGTCGAGGAGAGCGATGCCTTCAGCCTCGAGGAGTCCCTGGGGGAAAACGACAGCAAGGTGGTCAAGCTGGTCAACTCCATCCTTGTGGAGGCCTGGAAGCGCGACGCCTCGGACATTCACATCGAGCCGGACGCCAATGCCAAGAACTGCACCATCCGCTTTCGGGAGGACGGGACCTGCTACGAGTTCACCAAGCTGAAGAACAGCCTGACCCGTCCCATCGTCTCCAGGCTGAAGATCATGGCCAAGCTGGACATCGCGGAGAGGCGTCTGCCCCAGGACGGCAAGATCAAGCTCAAGCTGCCCAAGATGAACCAGACCATGGAGCTCCGCATGGCGACAATGCCCACCATCGACAACCAGGAGGACGTCGTCCTGCGGCTGTTGGCCTCCGGGGAGCCCCTGCCCCTGGAAGCCCTGGGCCTGGGGGAAGGGCTCATGGAGAAATTCCATAACATGATCAATCAGCCCTACGGGCTGATTCTCGTGGTCGGCCCCACCGGCTCGGGAAAGACCACCACCCTTCACTCCGCCATCCGCTACATCAACACCCCGGACAAGAAGATCTGGACCGCCGAGGATCCGGTGGAAATCACCCAGAGGGGCCTGCGCCAGGTGCAGGTCAATCCCAAGATCGGCCTCGACTTCGCCGCCTCGCTCCGCTCCTTTCTCCGCGCCGACCCGGATGTGATCATGGTCGGCGAGATGCGGGACTACGAGACGGCGCATATCGGGATCGAGGCTTCCCTGACGGGGCACCTGCTCTTCTCCACCTTGCACACCAATTCCGCTCCGGAGACGGTGACCCGGCTGCTGGACATGGAGCTCGATCCGTTCAACTTTTCCGACTCGCTTCTGTGCGTCTTGGCCCAGAGACTGGCCAAAACGCTCTGTTCGCGATGCAAGCAGCCCTATACCCCGAGCCAGGAGGAAATCGACGAGCTGCGCACGGAATTCGGGGAGAGCTGGGAACGCTGGTTCGACCAGGGCTTTCTGATGAATCCCACGCTGTACCGTCCCGTGGGATGCAATCGCTGTGTGGGAGGATACAAGGGGCGCGTGGGGATCTACGAGATGATGAGCAACACGGATGAGCTCAAGCGGCTCATCAAGCGCAAGAGCGCCACGGAGGAGATCAAGGAGCAAGCCCAGCAGGACGGCATGCTGACCCTGAAGCAGGACGGGATCCTCAAGGTGGTCAAGGGCATGACCGATATCCAGCAGATCAGGAAGGTCGCCGGATAGAATGGAGCCGATAGGAGCGGGTTGGGGTGCGCCGATGGTCCGTCCTTGAACAAATGGTCCCGGCAGCGGGGACAGACGAGGTGGATGCGGTATGACCTATTCCTATTCCCTGAGTCAGCATCAGCTGGAGAGCATCGAGGAGATCCTGCGCAAGGACCTCATGGATATCGGGGTGCACTGCGCCTTCCTCATCGATATGGCCGGAAACATCATTTCCAGCCAGGACAACGGCAGACTTCAGCACGACATCTATTCCCTGGCCGCGCTCGCCGCGGGCAATTTCGGGGCCATCAGCGAAATGGCCTCCATCCTCGGGGAAAAGGAGTTCTCCTTGCTGTTCCATAAAGGGGAGGAGGAGAGCATCCATTTCAACAAGGTGCTGAACGACTATCTCCTGATCACCATTTTCGGCAGGAGCCTGTCACTGGGATTCTTGCGGCTGCGAGCCAACGAGGCGATCAACAAGATCAACAAGCTCCTGCAGCCCGCGTATCACTGAAGGAAGAGGCAGCTTTCCGGCCTCCTGCCGAAAAGTGAAATCCGGTTGGTTCCTCCTCGGGCACGCGTCGGCCCTCACAGGCAAGAACAGGTCCGCATTCGGGAAGAAGCTCTCCGTGAATTACTTGACAGGTAATGGGCACGGATCTCCAATGAACAATGTGACGCAAGGGACGGGGGTTGCTCCGTCTTGTCAGGATAGAAGGATATAGTGTATGGCTTTTATCGATTTTAAAAAGAAGGAGCTCCAGGTCAAGATCGTGTATTACGGTCCGAGTCGCGGGGGAAAGACAACTAACCTGGACTACGTCTACCACCAGATGGACAATCGGCTGAAAACAGATATGGTTTCCATCAAAACCCATGGAGACAGAACGCTTTTCTTTGATTTTCTACCCTTCGATATCGGGAAGATCATGGGGTACGACCTCAAGATCATGCTGTATACGGTTCCCGGGCAGGTCAAATACAATGCCACTCGAAAGCTGGTTCTGCGCGGAGTGGACGGACTGGTTTTCGTGGCCGATGCCATGGAGATTCGAAGAGACTACAATAAACAGTCCTTTGAAAATCTGCAGGAGAATCTCAAGGAATACAACATCGATCTCTATAATCTTCCCGTGATCATGCAATACAATAAGATGGACCTGGCAGATCAGGGAATTCCCCTCCTGTCGCAGGAAACGCTGGAAAATGATCTGAATTCGGAGCTACAGGCTCCCTCCTATACAGCGAGCGCACTGCAGGGAACCAATGTGATTCCCACTTTAAAAAAAGTCATCTCCAATACTGTTATGAATCTCAAGAAAGAGCTGCAATAGGAGAATTCCTGTGAATCAGAAGACCCAAAGCGATATCACCCCTGAAGAGCTGGAAAAGCGGCTGGACAAGATATTCGGGGGAAGCGGGGAGCAGGACGATTCCTCGAGCGAGCAATCCTGGCTCGGAAATCTGGAGTCCGTGGTGCTCACTCTGGATTGGGAAATTTCCGAGAAGACGGTGAGCTCTTTTCTCGTCGAAGTGGAGTCCCTGCGCTCGTCCCCGAACGTGGACAAGGTGCAGGAGAACTTCTTGAAGATCCTGCATTCCCTGGGCAAATACGTGCAAAGGCGGAAGGGAAGGGCCGATCCCGAAGCGATCAATCTTTTGCAGGCCGTTTTTGCCGACCTGAAGAAAGTGGTTGAGGCCGACGATCTGTCCCACAAAGGAAAAAAGGAAATGCTGCTCAAGGACATCGAGCAGTACAACGCCTTGAAGTCGAAGATTTCCAGGCAAAGAAGCAGCGGACAGGAGGCGGTCGGGGAACAGGAGGCCGCCGAACCTCCGCAG
>CAYFSD010000277.1:0-3363 GCA_964345705.1 uncultured Desulfohalobiaceae bacterium | reverse complement strand
GATAGCGGTCACCAGAGCCACAACCAGGGCAACCGCGGCATAAGCCAGCACCAGTCTATAATTCACGTTTCTCACCACGATTTCGCTCTTATCCCTTGAGCACCGAAACACGCAGATCCACCTGCAATCCCTGTCCGGCCCCCTGTCGGGAGCGGACGGTCATGTCCCCGACCCGGACGGGCGAATCCGCATCCTCCAGTTGGTATAAGTAGGCCACCAGATCGTCCATGCTCACGCCCCTTAGGCGAAGACGCACGATCTCGCGCTCCAGGCCTCCGGAAACCTGGCTCGTGCTGGGACGCATGAAGACGATGCTCCCCTTGAGCCCCTGCCGCTCCGCCAGTCGATCCAAAAAGGAATACAGGGAGAAGTCCGCCGTCTCCACACCGGAATCCCCGGTCTCGCCCACACGGCTGCCGACCTGTTCGTATTCCCGCCCGAGCTCCAGAACCTCCTGCAGCCGCTGTCGGCTCACGGAGATATCCCTCTCCAGGCCGCTGGAGTAGTCCGCCAGGGGCAGGACGAGCCACTGCAGCACGGCGAAGAGGCAGATGACCGAGGCGACGGCGATGAGAACGGACTGTCTTGTGCTCATGATGATTCCGCGGCTTCCCCTTTCCGGAAGGCCTGGGGCAACCTCTTAGCTCTCTGATTCAGCTCCCGGCATTCAGCCTCAGGGTGAAGCGAACCGTGTCCTCGCCCTGATTGGCGGTCACGCCCTGAATCTGGACCGCATCCACTGCCTCTTCGGACAGCATGGACTCCCTGATCCGGTTCACCGTGTCGTAGCTTCCGGCATGACCCACCACAAGGGCGCCCTGACTGTCCATGGTCAGCCTCTCCAAACGGAAGACCTCCTCCTTGGGAGCGCTCTGGCTCACAATACGCAACAGCTCCAGGGGAGACATCCCGGCCGCGCTCTTCGGCGAGCTCTCCGCCTCCTCCCGGAGGGAAGCGATCCTGTTTTGGAGCACGCTCTCGAATTGGGCGGGGCGAAGGGACTCCGAGGCCTCGGGGACGGCTTGGCGAAAGACCCGCTCTGTTCGGTCCCGGATCTGATGAAGCTCCTGCTGCTTGAGCCGAATGTGAAAGGTGAATGCCCCCGCGAGGCAAAGGAGCAGGACCCCCAGCCCGATCCCCGCGTGAATCATCGCCTTCCTTCGGCTCGCCCCGCCCCGAAAGGCCAGGTCCCCCTTGCGGAAGTTCCATCCGGTCCTCCTCTTCCCCTCGGACAGAGCCAGGCAGGCAGCGGACGCGATCTCCGGCAGATCCGGCCCTGGGTCGAAGTCGGGCTGAAAAAAGGGCAGGGAAAGATCGCGCACGGAAAAAAACCGGATTTCGCTGCGAAGGGCCAGGGCGGACCACAATTCCTCCCAGTCCGCTCCGGGACCGGTGACCAGGATCTCCTGCACCTCGATCTCCGGGGATTCGTTCTGAACCGCCCAGATGGAGCGCATCAGCTCCCGCTGGGCCGCCAGGGCACAGCCATCGATCCCCGCGCCTTCCCCGCGCTCGGCGTCCGCGTCCCGGCCGTCCGCCTCTCTGTTCTCTGGCGAGCCCTCGGGGGCCTCTGCCGGAGCCCGGAGCAGATCCTCCGTTCCCCAGCGAAAGCTCCGGGCCTGGACCAGGGACCCGTTGCGCAGGACCGCGATGGCGCTCTTGGTGCGGCCCAGATGCCACACCGCGGTACAGGGGCCGGAGACCCTGGCCGAGGCATAGCCCCCCAATCCGGTCAAGCCGCTCAGATGCAGGTCGATCCGGGCCGGGTCCAGGCCTTTGTCCCGCAGACAGCGGATCCACTCCTCTGCCTCCGCCCTGGGCAGGGCCGCGGCCAGGACTCGGCTTCCGCCCCGGGAGCCCTTTCCCAGATAGTGGGCGTCGAAGATCAGCTCCTCCCTGGAAAGCGGAAGCGAGGGCTCCATTTCAAAGGGCAGGGCCTGCTCGATCTTCTCCCGGGAGGAGAAGGGAAACCCGATTCGGCGCAGATAGGCCCTGTCCCCTCCGAGACCGAGCACGACCCGATCCCCGAAGAGGCCGGCCTCCTCGACGCAGTCCGCGGCGAAACGGGCGATCTGCTCCGTTTCCCTTGCCTCTTCGGGCAAGCGCCACACAAAGCCGCTCCGCAGCCGGCCGCCTCCCCAGCCCGTCTCCACAACAGCAGCGGCCAGCCGGCCGTCCTCGATGTCCAGGGCCAGCACCGACCGACTCATGGGGAACCGCCCCTGGAGTCCCTCTCCCGGCCTAAGAGACGTCTTTGCCTGTTCATCAAAACCTCACTCCATCTCGTAGCGGATGCGCTCCAGAGAGGGCGAGGAGTCGCCGTCCCCGGAGCTCGAAGTCTTTCGTCGCAGCACGGCATGGCTTCCCGCGGTCGAGGTCCCGGTTTCCGCTGTGACCCGAACGGAAAACACGGAGCTCGTGGTGGCAGTCACGGGATGCATCTGCACGGACAGGGCCCCCGAGACATTGGTCCACCACTGCTTTTGCCCGAGCTGATCCCAGTGCATCCGGTCCCTTCTGTAGCGGATCATATCCTCGGCGAAATCCACAGCCTCGGACCAGGCCAGGCCGTTGCCCTGTTGCTTGATCAGGGCGGCCAGGACGGGCTTCACAGCGGTATTGATGTTGATTTCGCCCTGGCCGTGGACGGTAATCAGGTCCTTGAGCCCCGGTGTGTCCTCGCTCCCGGAATAGAGCTCCCGCGACACACCGCGGACCAGGCGCAGCTCCGCCAGGGACCGGAGCGGTCCGTCGCGGCAGGTCCATGGCCTGTCCCGCCGCCGGTAGTACGCGGATTCCGCTCCACGCGTGCCGCTCGGCTCCTGGTCCGCATCCATCCAGTCCTTGAGGCTGAAGAGGACGGTCTCCGCCTCGGGGCCGGAGAGCTCGAAATGACCGAGCAGCAGGTTCTCCAGGATCCCGCGGTGGGCGGAGCTCCAATTCCCTTCCTCGTTCAGGAGGGCGTTGACCGGGAGCTTTCCCTGCTCGTCCACGATCTCGCCCTCCAGCTCACCGGTCTCCGGCTGGGGCAGGGCGGCTTCCCCGCCCCCGGGAAAGCTTCCCCAGGCCTCTCCGGGGTGATCCGCCCGCTCCTCCCGCTCCCGGTCCTGGCGCAGATCCCGCAGAAGAAGGAGCTCGGCCAAACGAACCCCGGATTTGCCCAGCTCTCTGGCCTGCATATCCTGCTCCGCCAGCTTGGCTCCCGTGCTCTCCACCTGCGCCATGCGCAAGCCGTACACAGCGAGGGCCACCACGACCCCCATGAGCAAGAGCACCAGAACCAGCACCGAGCCCCCTTCCCTCCTGGATTCCGGGGCCTCAGCCGTCTTCATTGGAAACGCTCCCGTTCACCGCGAACCGCAT
>CAYFSD010000276.1:0-3366 GCA_964345705.1 uncultured Desulfohalobiaceae bacterium | reverse complement strand
GGTGATCGACTACGGGATTCCCTCGGCGGACGAGCCCCAGCCGTACTTCAAGCAGGCGCCCAAGGTGGCCCAGGCGGTCCAGAACGGCACGGCCGATAAGGGTATCCTGGTCTGTGGCACCGGGCAGGGCATGGCTATCGTGGCCAACAAGCACAAGGGCGTCTACGCCTGCGTGGTCGACGGCGTCTTCTCCGGGGAACGAGCGAAGATCATCAACAACGCCAACGTCATCACCCTGGGGGGATGGATCACGGCCCCGTTCCTGGGGACCCAGATCGTCGACGCCTGGTTGAGCGTCGGATTCACCCAGAAGATGGAGTTCAAGCGGGACTTCCTGACCAACGCCTTCGAGCAGGTGCAGGCGCTGGAAGAGGCTCTCCAAAAGATTCTGGTTCAGGATCTTGAGCTCGAAATGGGGCGAGGTGTTCTGGACCTGCATCTGCAGGCGCTGTCCGGTGCGCAGGGGCACCCTGGTGTGGGCCCTGAGCCGGATGCGGCCCATCTCCAGCTCCACGGTGTCCATTCCGCCCTCGACAACCGTGGCCTGGACGATCTCGTAGGGCTGCAGGTTCAGGGACTGGCCTTCCTGCAACCCTTGCGGTGTGTGGGCCGCCTGCGGCGCGAAGCTGATCGTAACCGCCGGCGGGGCCGCTGGTATTGCGGGCATACTCGCCTCCAGAACGGTCGGGGGTGGCGGCGATCGGAACCGGGGTTCCTCGAGGCCGCCTGGCAAGGGCCTTCGCTTTTCGGCTCTTCCAAAGCGATCTCGACCTCTGCCCCGGGCCTTTGCAACATCTATCTACATTCTTCTGGAATCCGCGACCTGAACCCTCTCCTTCATGATCTCCCGCTGTCTCTCGAAGCAATAGCCAATAATCCTGTCCTCGCCGGCCTCGTCCAGATCCAGGAACTTGCAGCCCACGATCCACTGCTCGTCCGGCAGCTCGCTGGACCAAACCACCTGGGCCGTGACGATTACGGCGCGGACACCGTCGGAGCCGGGGATGTCGAGGCTCAGGGTCAACACGTCGCCGCTTTGCAGCTCCTCCGAACACAAGAGCCGGATGCCTCCCGAGCTGATGTCGATGCTCCGCGTTTCGCGGTACGACTCCCGGTCCCGGTAATAGCGCCTGTAGCGCACCGGGATGCGCGTCTCCACCCGGAAGGTGTTCCGCTTGGACTCACAGGGGGCGAAGTCGGAGCCCATGAGGAGGAGCTTTCGCTCGCCAAGGACCTCTTCGATCGTGGCGTACATGGACAGGGCCGGCCCCCCGGAGTGCAGGCTCACGGTGCATCGCTCCCGGAAGTTGATCTCCTCGGCCGGGGGAACTTTTTGGTCCACAAGCTCCGCGACGAGAGTGCGCTTATCCCGGTCCCTGATTTGTCCGGTGGCGTGCAGGGTCCGGCTGCCGCCCTCCTTGAGCGGAATGTTCACCAGAATGCGCCGCGACTGTTTCAGAGAGTCCAAAAGAGCCAGCTTGGCCATAAGCTTGTCCACACAAAATAAGTTCGTCGACTGGTATCCCGACAATGGTCTTCCCTTGGGAGAAGGTTATATGTCACCAGCCGATCCCTGTAAAGCGCCCGGGACAAGGGATAGACGAATCCGAAAAGCTCGAAGCCGCATCTCCCCCCTTCTTTTTTCGGTGGAAAAGCGCCAAAATTAAATCATCTGCCCCGGAAGCAGCGGCCAGGCCTAGCCTCGGCCACGAATGTTTTGGCCGTCAGGAATGCATGGAGAAGACCAAGCTCATTTAAGGGAGAGTGGAACATCGCGGCGACAGGGAAAATTTCTCAGCGCAATGGGCTCCTCTACTTTCCACGAAGGCGTATGGGGCGCAAAAAAGATCGCGAATGCTTGCGCCTAAACCGGCTGAATTCAAAAAGGCCCCGGAGCGCTTCCAGTGGAAGCATTCCGGGGCCTTGGCACGTATACGGCTTTCCGCTCAGGAGGTCTCCGCCTTGAGTCGAGCCGCCTTGCTCGGACACAGGGTTGGTGCGCATGCGGATGGGGCTCGCGGGCAAGTCAGCCCACCGAGGCCTTCTGCATCCCGGGCTGTCCAGCTCCGGCGCGCTCCTTCTTGTACTGCTCCACAGCGTCCTTCCAGCCCTCGTGCAGGGTCTCCAGGATTTCCTGGACCGGTTGCAGGATCTCGCAGTCGTCCTTTCTGGAGGACTCCACGATCATGCGGAGCATGTACGCGTACAGGGCGTCCAGCTCATAGGCCAGGTCCTCGCCGTTCTTGAAGTCCAGGGTCTCGTTGAGGTAGCTGATGATCTCGTGGGCCTGCACCCGAAGCTCGCGGGCCCGGATGCGCTCGCCCCGGCTCCATTTGTCCCGGGCGCCCTTGACCCTGATCAATGCCCCTTCCACGAGCTGGAGCATGATATCCTCTGCCGAGGCGTTCTCCACCTGGTTCTTCTTGTAGAAGCTGTACGGATCCACGCACCAACCTCCTTACGCCTTATTTCTCGTCCTCAGTGCCCAGATCCAGCCAGTTGCCCAACTGGTTCTGGATGCCCTGGTACTTCATGATCGCCTTTTCCATGTTGGAAAAGCGCTCCACGGTCCGCCCCCGGTAATCCTGCAGGGACTGCTCCTCGCGGTCGATGCGGTCGTTGAGCCGGTCGATGCGATTGTCGATGGTGTCGATCTTGGTGGTCACCGCGCCGTCGATATTGTCCGTGAAGCCGTTCTTCAGGGCGTTCTCCATCTTGCCCGCGGCCCCGTCCTCGCCCACGAAGAGCTTCTCCACCGCCTGGGGGTTGTCCCGCATCGCGGACTTGAACTCACTGGAATCGAAGGACAGGCTCCCGTCGCGCTGGAACTCGAAGCCCACCTGGCTCAGGTACTGGTACGGCTCGTCCGACGTGCCCTTGATCGGCTCCATGAGGGTACGGGTCATGGTGGATTCCGCGGAGCGGGCCACGGAGCTGCCGTTCAGCGGGCCGGCCTTGTCCTCTTCCTTGTCGTACTCGCTCTGCTTATCGATGAAGCCGTTGGTCTTGTTGAAGGAGTCCACAAAGGACTGCACCTGGTCCGCAACGGACTGCACGTCCTGGCTCACGGATACGTCCGCTGACCCCGTCTCCTTCAGATCCAGGGTCACGCCGTCGATCACGTCGCTCACCTCGTTGCTCTGGCGCTCGTAGCTCACCCCGTCCACGGAGAAGTCGGCGTTCTGGCCGGTCACGGTCTCCTCCTGGTCCGCCGTGCCCGCGGTGAACAGGGTGCCGCCGCCGTTGTCCGTGATCTCCACTCCAATTTCCGGGGTATCCGAGTCGTCCTTGGTGATGCGGTTATCCCCGGCCCCGGTGCTCTCGCTCTTGAGGGAGAGCACGTACTCCGGATTGTCTGTGGTGCCC
>CAYFSD010000275.1:0-3376 GCA_964345705.1 uncultured Desulfohalobiaceae bacterium | reverse complement strand
GCGGTTTCCTTTTGCTCCGCCGAGACCGAGGCCTTGTTTTTTTCTTCCGGCCGGGGGCCGTGCGTGGCGCAGGCGGCGGCGAGGAAGGCGAGCACGGCGAGAGCGACCCATATGCGGAGGGTGGAAAGATTCATCGCTTGTTTGCTCCCTGCTCGTTACCGGTTCTGGTAAGTCCCGTCTCCTGGGAAAAGAGCCGGATGAGGCGGCGGTTTCCCCGATAGCGAAGGATCACTGCGTCGGGCTTGATCTCCAGGATCTTGGCTCCGTCCACGATGTCTCCCACCTGCCGGATCCGTCCGTTGATCACGGCCAGCTCGCGCCGCGGGGAGCGGATCACCGAGGAGAGCTCCCAGGACGGAGGAGGCTGTTCCTCCCGGGCTTGACCGCTTCCGTGCTTTTGCGCTGACCTGTCCGGTCGCGTGGGGTCCGGGAGCGACTCATCCTTGGCCACGGCGAAGGTGGCCGGCCCGCAGACGCAGACCAGCAAGCCGAGGCAGCAGGCCAGGATTGCCCTGGCGATGGGGTTCAGAAGCCGATCCATGCCTGGTCCAAGCTCAGGGTGTGCACTGTGACGCGGACCCGCGCCTTGGGATGATCGGTAACGGTGAACTCCAGCCGGTCCCAGAAGAAGCGGGACTCCATCTCCTTCATCCTGCTGAAGAAGCGGACCGCCTGGGGATAGTTTCCGGTGAAGGTGAGGCTCAACGGGTGCCGGTAGAGCTCGGGCAGCGAATCACTGTCCAGCTCCTGCTCGGTATCGATCAGGCTGGAGAGCTCGATCCTGGTGGGAGGCCGGTTTTCCATCCGCCTTAGCTCCAGGTCCTCGCTCCGGCTGAGCACCCCGCGCAGCTGCTTTGCCATGCGCCCGGGGGAGACAAGCTCCGCGCTCTCCCGGCGGAGCTCGGTGTCCAGCTCCCGGATGCTCTCCCGCAGGTCCTTCGCTTTTTTCCGCAGCCGCTCCCGCTCCTTGCCCCGGGTCTGCCGCGAAAGCTCGGCCCGCTCCTGCTCCAGGGAGGCGATCTCCTGTCTGGCCGTGGCTGTTTGATCCTGGAGGCGTCTAGCCCGTTCGAGCTGGCCCTGGAAGAGGAGGAAGTGCCACAGGGTGGCAACGACCGCGATCGCGGCGATGGCCAGAAGGATCCGTTCCCGGAGGCTTCGTTCCTCGTATTTGCCCGCGGCGGCGCGCAGAGGGCTCAAGACTTGTCGCATGGCGGCTATTCGGTCTCCGAGGCCAGGGTGAACCCCAGGATTTCCGGATCGTCCTCCAGGCGCTCGGCCCGGAGCTTGCGGAAGGTGAATCCGTTAAAGACCTCCTCCCGGGACAGGCGGAGAAGGTACTCCGGAATGAGCTCCGACTCCGTGGTCCTGCCGGAGAGGCGCAGGGAGGGCTCACCCTCCAGGTCGATCCGGAACCGCGTTAGCCAGAGCCGGGACAGGTGCTGCCTGGCCATGGCCCGAAGGAAGGGGGCGAAGTCGTTGTGCCGGGAGGCTCCGGAACGGGAGATCACGTCCAGGAGCTCCCGCCTGGCCCGCTCCCTGGCTCCGAGGTGTCGCACCTTTTGCCTCAGGTCGCGCAGTCCCCGGTCATCCGCCTTTTCCCGCAACCGGGCCACCTCGCTCTCCAGCTTCTCCTGTCGCTTGTGTGCGCGCTCCAGCCCCTGCTCCAGCGAATCCGTTCGGTGCTGCCAGTACAGGGACAGACCGCCAGCCACACAGAGCACCGCCACAAGGAGGCAAAGCGCCCCGAAGGCGGTCAGCGGCTCCTTCCGGGGCAGCAGGCCGGATTGATAGAGGTTGACGTCCTGTTTCATGGGGCTGGAAGCCTTCCTGTGCCGTCTTTGTTCATCGCCTCGGTCCCGGGGGGTATCCCGTCTTCAGGGCGCTGCCCAGGGCCGGGAGAAGGCGCCCCTGTTCCGCGTAGGAGACGTCTTCGCCCAGCAAGGGGGCTGTGTCCAGAAGCCGGACCGAAAGATCGAGATTGTTCTGGAGATGGCTCTGCAGCTCCGGGACGTCCCCCAGCTGCGGTGCGAGGAGCAGGCTGCCCACGGGCTGGGAGCGGAAGTTGCGCTCGAAATAGTCCAGAGTGCGCTGCAGATCCAGGAGCACGGATTCCAGAGCCGGGGATTGCCCCTCCTCCTCCAGCAGCCCGCTTTCCTGCGTTGAGGGCCGGTCGTGCAGCACGTGGTCCAGCCCGGAGCGCAGGCGCCGGGCCACATACAGGATCCCCTCCTTGAAGATAAGGACCAGGCCGCTTTCCCGCTCCATATGCAGAAAGGCGAGCCCGTTCCCGCTGTCCGCCCGGGAGAGGACGATATTGCGCAGGGCCAGCTCGGCGATGCCGATGGAGCGGAGCCTGAGCCCCGCCGCGCGCAGCAGCTCGGCGTGCTCCCGCACAGCCTCCCGGTCCGCGGCCACCACGTAGACCATCCTGCCCAGCCCGGGAGAATCCGGGGCGGAGAAATAGTCGATCACGGTGTTCTGGAGAGGATGGTCGATGAGGTCCTTGATCTGCCAGCCCAGGGCCATCTTCATCTCGCTGTCCTTGACCTTGGGGGCCTGGACCTGAAGCAGCTGGTAGGACCGCGGGGGCAGAGTGGACGCCACGGGAAGCCGACGAGGACCCATCTCCCGGACCGCGCGGCTCAGGGTCCTGGACCGTTCCTCGCTCTGGCGCCAGGGAACGAGCTCTGCTTCGTGGATGTGAGGGGGGCTTCCGTGCGTTCCCGCGCGAACCAGGGCGGCCCCCTCATCCCTCAGCTCGATCCCCAGGGTCTGGCTCGTGCCCGGAAGGCGGAAGAAGCGTCTGAACATGGACTCCTCAAACCCTGGACCGCAGGGTGTTGCACATCGTCGCCTGGCAGTGATCCTGACGGGAGCCCGCGCTCGCAGCGAAGAGCCCGTGGCGCGGCTGACGCGTCGATTCCTCAAGGAGCCCGGTCTCCCCGAGCCGAAGGGGGGTCGCTGCGCAGATCCCGGCACAGGAAGAGCAGGGTCCGTGCGTTGAGGCCCCGTTCCGGGTCGAGCCCCCGGGCCCTCTTATAGGCCCGCAGGGCCTTTTGCGTGCGGGGGCCGTATTTTCCGTCGATCCGATAGGAGTACAGCCCCTGCTTGCGCAGAACGGTCTGCAGGACAGCGATGTCCGTGGGGCTGGATCGATCCGGCTGCTCCGGATCGATCTCCAGAACGGGGTCCCACAGGATGTACCATTCGGGATCCCTTCCGGTCAGCTCCCGCCAGGGGAGCCGGGAGAAACGGAACTCCCTTGTTTCCGGCAATGCATCCACTCCGGCCACGCGCAGCCCGGAGGGCAGATTGCGTCGGAGCAATCTGTTTCAAACTTCAGGTCCTACCACTTAGCTTGCTGCTGCCGTGTACC
>CAYFSD010000274.1:0-3391 GCA_964345705.1 uncultured Desulfohalobiaceae bacterium | reverse complement strand
CCTCCTTCGAAACAATTCAGCCATCCACCTGAATCTTTCCCCAATAGTGGTTGACACAATCCGCTTACCCGGATATACTAATACAAATCATTATTTTCTCCTGGGAATACAGTTGCATCGGGCTTATGATTGAAGCCATTGCCATGCACGGCAATTTCGCGCTCCTGCAACGTTTTCCCCAAGCTCGAAATAAAAGACCCCATTCCTCACAGCACAAAAGAACAAAGGCGCCTTATGAACATAGACAACCTGGAAACCCTGCTCAAGGCACTCTCGGAACGCACCCGGCTCCGCATTCTGGCCCTTCTCACCGAGGGCGAGCTGCGGGTCTGCGATCTCATGGCCGCCTTGAACATGCCGCAGTCCACAGTTTCCAGACACCTGTCCTATCTGAAGAACGCCCGGTGGATCCAGTCCAGACGCAGAGGATCCTGGATCTACTATCGGCTGGTCAGGGGCGAATCCCCGTTGCAGCAAAAGCTATGGACCATGCTGGACAGATATCTGCAGCAGGTTCCGGAAGTCCGCAGCGACCTGGACACCCTGCGGAGCCACCTCGGGACGCGAAGCCCCCGCTCCGCATGAAACCGCCTGTCGAAGGGAGCCACAATCCGACTCGCAACACGAGATAGAGGGGAAGGGAGCCTTCGCGGAGCAAGCGACCCGGCTTCCGAAGGCCTCGAAAGCCACCGCGAACAGCGAACAGACAAATCTTGGAAACGAGAGCAACGAGGCAAGGTGCAATAGAGGAGGACGGTTATGCTATTCGAGAGAAGCGCCAAAACGGGTGGGCAAGAGGTCCAGAAAACAAATGAGCTCCCCATCGCCACGCGGAGCGTATGCCCCGAATGCGGAAAGGTCCTGGAGGCCCAGCTCTATGACCGGCAGGGGCAGATCTTTATGCACAAGGCCTGCGACCAGCACGGGTCCTTCAACGAGCTCATCTGCAGCGACAGGAAATTCTTCCTGCTGCGCCGCAGACGGCACTTCGAGCTGTGTAGCCCCATGCACAATCCCCAGACATCGTCCGGCGGCAACTGCCCCCATGACTGCGGCATCTGCAATCAGCATCAGTCCAGTCCGTGCCTGGTCAACATCGACCTCACCAACCGCTGCAACCTGAACTGCCCCATCTGCTTCGCCAACGCCAACGCCAGCGGCCAGCTCTTCGAAATGAGCCTGGAGCAGCTCGAGGACACCCTGGACCGGGTCATGGGCATCGAGCCCTATCCTCCGCTGAGCGTGCAGTACGCCGGAGGCGAGCCCACGGTGCACCCCCAGTTCCTGGAAGCGGTCAAGATGGCCAAGGACAAGGGCGTGCTCGACCTCCAGGCGGCCAGCAACGGAATCCTCTTCGCCAAGAAGCCGGATTTCGCCAAGCGGGCCGCGGAAGCCGGGCTGGACGTGGTCTACCTCCAGTTCGACGGCATGACGGACGACATCTACCGCCATTCCCGGGGAAGGGAGCTCTTCGACCTCAAGATGCAGGCCATGGAGAACATGAAGCAGGCCGGGATCATGGTCACCCTGGTCCCCACCATCGTGCGGGGCCTCAACGATCACCAGCTGGGGGACATCCTGAAGTTCGCCATCAACAACACGGATGTGGTCACCGCCCTGAGCTTCCAGCCGGTGTCCATCACCGGGCGCATCGACGAGAGCAAGCGGATGGAGATGCGCTACACCATGGCGGACATGGCCAGGGACCTGCAGGAGCAGACCGGGATCCTGGACATGTACCAGGACTGGCAGCCCTTCTCCGTGATCTCCCCGGTCAGCCGGCTCCTGGAGAGCATGACCGGCACGCCCAAGATCTACTTCTCCTGCCATCCCCACTGCGGGGCGGCCGGCTATCTCGTGGTGGACCGCTACACCGGGGAGGCGGTGCCCATCACCCAGTTCATCGATCTGGAAAGCGCGATGCACGACCTGAACAAGGAGGCCGAATCCCTGGAGAACCACGCCGCCTGGCGCAAGAAGCTGACCCGCTTCCAGCTCTGGCGCAAGCTGAAGAAGCACTATATCCCGGAGAAGGCCCCGGAGGGCATCGACTTCGACTCCCTGGTGGACTTTGTGAACACCTTCCTGGAAGCCGAGCCGAACCACGAGGACCGGAAGAAAGGCCACATCTACCACAAGATCGGGGACCGCTACCACGTGCTGCTCCTGGCGGCGATGCACTTCCAGGACAGCTACAACTTCGAGCTGCAGCGCGTGCAGCACTGCGTGATCCACTACGGCAGCCCCGACGGACACCTCTACCCCTTCTGCACCTGGAACAGCGGTCCCTGCCACCGCAACACGGTGGAGAAGCAGTTCGCCACTCCCCTGAAATAGCCCGTCTCCCCGTCCGGAAAGAGGGCTTTCCGGACGGGGCTAGGCGACCCCCACGGGATCTCCCCACAGGCGCTCCGCCTCGAAGCGGAACATATACTCCCGCAGGGCCTGAAGCCAGGGACGCGGCTTCAGGCGCACCATTCGGGTGAAATCCGAGGTGTCCAGAACGTGATAGCGGGGCCTCATGGCCCGCTGCGGTTCCGGCTCCGAGGTGATGGGCTCCACCTTGGCCGCGTATTCCGTGGCCGCCAGGGCTTCCGCCGCCAGCTCGCACCAGCTGGCGCGGCCGCTGTTGGTCAGGTGATAGGTTCCCACGGCCCGATGGCGAATGAGCAGGGAGGCGTAATAGGCGAGATCCAGGGTATAGGTGGGCGAGCCGATGGCGTCGTGCGCCACCGGGATGATCCGCTCCGTTCTGGCCCGATCCAGGAGCTGCTGCACGAAGTTCGTCTTCCAGGGGCCAAAGAGCCAGGAGGTACGGATGATCAGGGCGGACTCGGGGGCGGTTTCCGCGATGGACCGCTCTCCGGCCAGCTTGCTCGCCCCGAGGACACAGGCCGGATTCGTCCTGTCCCCGGGGATGTACGGGGCCCGCTTCTCCCCGTCGAAGACCAGGTCGCTGCTGAAGTGCACCAAGTAGGTCCCGCTCCGGCGGACAGCCTCGGCCAGATTTTCCGGCAGCCGGGCATTGAGCGCGTACGCCGCCTCCGGTGAGCGCTCCGCGGTCTCGGCGCTGTTGCAGGCTACGGCGTTCACCACGCATTCCGGCTGCCAGCGCTCCAGCAGGGCCCGCAGCGAATCGCGGCTGGCGGAATCCACGCTCTCCAGGCCCTCCACGGCCACGCGAAAGCCCTCGTCCGCCAGCACCTTGGCCGCGGCCTGACCCAGCAGGCCGTTCCCTCCGCCGAGCACGAGCAGGAAAGGATTGTTTTCCGCTATCAGATTGCCCTGTCCCATTGTGTTCATCCCCATACAATCAGTGTTTCTCCGAGATCGACCTCCCGAAGGACGGGCTTTATACCTCCGAGCCCCTCTTCGCGTCAATTTCCTTTTG
>CAYFSD010000273.1:0-3420 GCA_964345705.1 uncultured Desulfohalobiaceae bacterium | reverse complement strand
GGATCCTGATCCGCGCCCCCAGGGCCAGGAGCGGCGGCGCCGTGTCCCCCGCGGGCGAGGCGGTGCCCAGATTGCCCCCGATGGTTCCGCTGTTGCGGATCTGCAGGGATCCCATCTCCTCGGCCGCCTCGGCCAGGATCCGTGCGTGGGTCCGCACCGCTTCCGAGGAGGCCAGATCGGCGAGGCGCACCGCGGCGCCGATCACCAGCGCCCCCTCTCGAAGCTCGACCGCCCGCAATCCCTCGACCGCGCGAACGTCCACCAGCCGGACCCCGGGATCGAAGCGCCAGACCCCCTTGCGGACGGCGGGAATGAAATCCGTGCAGCCGGCAATAACCTTGCCGTTCTCTCCCGCGGCCTCTATCAGATCCAGGGCCCTGTCCAGATCCCCGGGGCGCTCGTAGCGGCATTCGGGCAGAGCGTGTGTGCCGACAAACTCTTCCATGGTCACTCCTCCGACGTTCCAGGGCTCACCACCAGTCGCCCGCCTGTCTGCTGCGCTGGGCGGCCTGAACGGCCCTGACGATATTGACGTATCCGGTGCAGCGGCAGAGATTGCCCTCCAGCCTCTTCCGGATTTCCGCGTCGGTTACTTCCCCGCCCTCGTTCAAAAGGGCGTAGGCGTTCATCAGGATGCCCGGGGTGCAGTATCCGCACTGGAAACCGTGCTCCTCCAGAAAGGCCCGCTTCAGGGGATGCATCCTGCCGTCTCCCTCCAGCCCCTCGCTGGTCAGTATGCGCGAGCCGTCCGCGGATACCGCCAGAATCAGACAGCTGTTCACCGGCTCCCCGTCGAGGAGCACGGTGCAGGCCCCGCACTCGCCCTCCTGGCAGCTGCGGTGCACGCTGGCAAGATGCAGCCTGTTCCGCAGGACCTCCAGCAGCGTCTCCCTGGGGTCCACCTCCAGGCTGTGGGAACGGGTGTTCACCTCGATTCTTATACGCATGGTCATGCTGACTCCCTCGGCCCCACAGGGCCTTTCTGATCTCGCAACTCCTCTTCGGCCAGAGAGTGAAGGCCTCCTCACGAGTGTTTGCCGATTCGACGCCCTATGTCCGGCTCTGTGCCGGCAGGGGCTATGCCTCAGGTCTCCTCCTCTCCGCTTTCCCGGATCCAGCGGCGGACCCGCTCCGGAGTCGCCGGGGAGTCGTTCACCTCCACCCCGAAGGGGCTGAGGGCGTCCTCGATCGCGGAAAGGATCACCGCTTTGGCCCCGATGATCGGGGCCTCGCCCATGCCCTTGCTCCCGGTCTCCGTATACGGGGACGGTGTTTCCAGGTGGTCCACCTCGATATCCGGCGCCTCCATGGAGGTGGGCATGAGGTATTCCGCGAGCGATGCGTTTTGCAGCCGTCCCTGCTCGTTGTAGCGGAGCTCCTCGGTCAGGGCCTCGCCGATGCCCTGCACGATGCCCCCGTGGATCTGCCCGTCCACGATCTTGTGATCGATGATGGTCCCCGCGTCGTGCACGTGCACGTACTTGAGGATCTCTGTGCTGCCGATCTCCGGATCCACCTCCACCACGGCTACGTCCGCGGAGTTGCAGAAGGTGGTATAGGTGGTCCCGGTGTCCGGAGTGGTGGGGCTGTACCAGGTCGCGGTCACGTCCAGCAGGTGCTCGTGTTTATCCAGCATCTCCCTGGGCAGCTTTCTCGGCCCGGGAAAGTAGTACGCCTTGTTGGCCAGCTCCTGAAAAGAAAGGGAGCTCTCCGGATTCTCCTCGCTCCAGGCATGTCCATCCCGCAAAACGATTTTCTCCGGATCCTGATCGAGGAAGGCGCCGGCGCACTGGATCATCCGTCGCCGCAGCTCGTTCGCGGCCTTGTGCACGGCGCTGGCCGGATAGACCGCGCCCCGGCTGGATAGCGGCCCCTGGCCGATGTACTCCGAATCCACCGGCTTGACGTCGACCGTGTCCCTAGGGCAGCCGATAAGGTCCGCCACGATTTTGGCGTGGCTCTTCTCCGCCCCCTGACCGATCTCCGTGCGGTCGCTGTAGACCTTGACCGAGCCGTCCGCGGTCATCTGGACCCGGGCCTGGGTGATCCCGCCCATCTGGGAATTGGGAACGGCCACGCCCGCGGGCTCCACGTTGCTCACCACGCCCACACCCAGATAGCGGCCCCTGACCCGCTCCTCGCCCTGCTTCCGGCGCCAGCCGTCAATATCCGCCATCTCCAGGGCCCGGTCCAAAACGGCCGGATAGTCCCCGCTGTCCAGCAGATAGTTGTTGATCTGCTGAAAGGGCATCTGCTCGGGCCGGATAAAGTTGATGCGGCGGATCTCTTCCGGGGTGAGGCCCAGCTTCCGGGCCACGCGGTCCATGGCGTGCTCCATGAACTTGATCCCCTTGTCCTTGCCGTAGCCGCGATAGGCGCAGTAGAAGGACTTGTTGGTCACCGCGCCCACGCCTTCGATCCGGGCGCCGGTGAGGGCGTACATATTGGGCACGGCCATGCAGGCCGGAAAGAGGCTCAGGGTGGCGATTCCCTTGTTCGTGCTCTCCACGCCCAGATCCTGCACGATCCGCGCCTTCACTCCGTGGATGCGGCCGTCGCGGGAGTAGGCCACCTCTCCCTCCCAGGCCACATCCCGCTGATGCGGCCCGGAGACAATGAGCTCCCGGTGGCCCTCCACCCATTTGACCGGACGGCCGAGGAGCATCGCGGCCAGGGCCACGGTGTACTCCTTGTGCACGTGGATCTTGTTCCCGAAGGCCCCGCCGATGTCCACGGCCTCCACGTGAACCCTGGACTCGGGCAGTCCCAGGGTCGCCGCAATGTTGTGCCGCTGCAGGTAGGGCGTCTGAAAGGACCCTTGCAAAGACAGGGTCTGCCGGACCGGATCGTAGCTCGCCACGCATCCCCTGGGCTCGACAGGGAACCCAGAGGCCCGCCCCTCGCGGTAGGTCACTCGCAGGACCTCCTCCGCCTGGGCAAAGCCTTGGTCCGGATCGCCCATCTCGAAGGTGAGGTGGGCCTGGGTGTTGTCCGGCCAGTCCTCGTAGAGCCTGGGCGCATCCGGCTCCAGCGCCTGTTCGGAGCTCGTCACCGCCTGCAGGGGCTCGTACTCCACATCGACCAGGGCCGCGGCCTCGCGGGCGACTGTCTCGTCCTCAGCCACCACCGCAGCCACGGGATCGCCATGGTAGCGAACCCGCTCCACCGCCATGGCGTACACCGGCGCCAACCGCCAGGTAAAGCGCGTGGCGCTGTAGTCCGCCTGGGGCGGAAGCTGGTTCGTGTTCGCCGCGACATCCTCACCGGTGATCACCCGGATCACACCGGATACGGCCTCGGCCCGACGCGTGTCCACCGTCTTGATCCGGGCGTGGGCCACGGAGCTGCCCACGAACACCATATGCGCCGCCTCAGGCGTTCCGCAGTCGTCTGCAAAACGCGTCCGTCCCCGGATAATGC
>CAYFSD010000272.1:0-3422 GCA_964345705.1 uncultured Desulfohalobiaceae bacterium | reverse complement strand
TGAATAGTTACCTTTATTTTTTGATTGCTTTGGGGGTGGCCGGAATGGAGAAAGGCGGCCAGCGGGAAGGTGATTCCGGGGAGAGGCCTAGTTGGCTGAATCGAGGAGCCCCAGTCTTTTCATCCGGCGCCAGAGCGTGCTGCGGCTAATGCCCAGGGTTTTTGCCGCGTGTTCCCGGTTGTGCCGGCACCTCTCGAGCACTGTCCGGATTTTTTCCGCTTCTTCCAGATCCTGGTCGGACAGCTCCGTGGAATGAGAGGTGGCTTGGTGCCCGATTTCCGGAGGCAAATGCTCCAGCTCGATGAGGGGGCCTTTGCAGGCGATGAAGGCGAATTCGATGGCGTTCCGCAACTCCCGAATATTTCCGGAAAAGGGATGGGAGAGCAGGGCGTTGAGGGCCTTCGGGCTCAGGCCCTGAATGTCTCGTCCCTGCTGCAGATTGAGCTGGGCGATGAAGCGATCCGCTAGCAGGGGGATATCCTCCCTGCGTTCCTTTAGCGGAGGAAGCTCCAGGGTGACCACATTGAGCCGATAGAACAGGTCTTCCCTGAACTCCCCGCGCTCAACCAGCTCCCTGAGCGGAGTGTTGGCCGCTGCCAGAATCCGGAAATCGGATTGGACGCTCCGTGTTGCCCCTACGGGGGTGAACTCGTGATTTTCCAGAACACGCAAAAGATCTGACTGGAAGGCGAAGGAGGCAGCTCCGATTTCGTCCAGAAACAGGGTCCCCTGATCCGCCTCGAGGAAATATCCGGATTTGTCCCGCACCGCTCCGGTGAAGGCCCCTTTCACGTGCCCGAACAGCTCGGCTTCCAGCAGGCTTTCCGGAAGGGCGGCGCAATTGACGGCGATGAAAGGACCGTTGGATCTGGGGCTCAAATTGTGAATGGCACGGGCCACAAGCTCTTTTCCCGTGCCCGTGGGCCCCTGGATGAGCACTGGGCTGCCGCTTTCCGCCACATCCGGGAGAAAGGAGAGGAGCGCCCGCATCCTGGGATGCTTGCCCACGATATCCTCTTTCACGTACCTCTGCTCGATCTGGCGCCGCAGCTCCTCCAGCTCGGACAGGTCGCGAAAGGTCTCCACTCCGCCGATAATTGTCCCGTCCTGGTCGCGGAGGATGTTCGTGCTCAGCCTGATCGGCTTTTGCTCCCCCTCCTTGGTGATGATTCGGGCCGGGAGATTGATCTGCGGGGTTTCCGTGGAAAGGGTGCCGGCAAGCGCGCATTTCTTCTCGCAAATATCGGCGCGAAAGATGTCGAAGCAGAACTGTCCGATGGCCTCCTGTTGGGTGAAGCCGGTGATGGTTTCGGCTGCCCGATTGAAGGAGGTGATCCGCTTCTGTGTGTCTATGGTGAACACCCCGTCGCTGATGCTTTCCAAAATGGTGCAGCAGGGGGAGCGCACGGCCGCGGTGATGTCGCAGAATCCGGGGCCCGCTTGGAGTTGCGAGGAGGTGCGGGAATTTGTGTTCATAATCCGGGCGCTCCGGGGGGGAGGGAGATTTTTGGCGTCATCAGGGCCTTTCCCTCTCGCGGTTCCTTGGCAGTCCAGTCACTTGAGCTTGTCACAGGCAGCTGCTCCTTGCCCTGCCGACAGAGCGATGCCCTTTCCCTCATCGTCCTGACCGCCTCGTTTCCCTGGGTGATCAATTCTCCGGCCCGGAATCAGGGGTCCTTCGGGGAATCCCCGCAACAGGGCTGCAGGGGCAGGGTTTCCCAGTTTCTGGACTCATTCTCCCGCACTTCCTGTGCAGGGGGAGTCCAGGCTCAGGTGGGCCCGGATGGGTTTTGCTCCTCTTCAGGGCGCTCACTCGCACTTTTTTCCCGCATCGATTCTTACTCCTTGGATCGTGTACCTTGCTAAACATTCAGCGAACACCCCTTCCCCGTCTGTAGGGAACTGGTGCCCTCTGCTCCCGAGAATCAGCTGAACTGACCGATCTGACCGGGGCCGTAACTGACCTCGAAGACCGGAACTCACCGCTCCTGGAGCTTTTTGTCCACCTTCCTGGCCAGATGGTCCCGGATGAATTCCACTGCGCGGTCCCGGTCCTCGTCCAGGGCGATGGACAGGATCTGCTGCACCTCGTCCGCGGTGAGCTCCATTTGCACGTCCTTCAATCGTCGCATGGATTCCCTCTCCTGTTCCTGTCCGGTGGGAGAGTCCTGACGGCTCTTCATGCTCGAAGTTCCCTTCTGCTTGCTCAGTCGAAATGGAACTGGGCCAGATAGGACTCCAACCTCTCCCTGCTCTCGGGGTCCAATTCAGGACACTCCTCGGCTCCGCGGCCGCCCTCCGCGGCCTGGACGGCGAAGACCATGCAGGTGGCCAGCCCGCATTGCCTGCAGTTGGTTCTAGGCAAAAGCTTCAGGATCTGGAAGACCTGCGGCTTCTTGCCGCTCTCCTCGCTGGGGGTGATCCGGTCCCTCTCCTCCCAGACCCGGTTGATCTCCCGCTGCAGCCACTGCAGGATCCTCTCGGCTTCCTCCTCGTCCTGCAGCGCGTTCACCGCGATCTCGTGGCCGCCCACCTTGATGATCTTGCCGTGCACATGGAACATCACCTGCGGAGGGTCCTGGAAATACTGAGTGCCGCCCAGCTCCGCGTTCAGATAGGGGAGAACGGAAGAGATGTCCTGATCCAGCCGGGCAATGCAGTGCACCGACTCAAAGCTGGGATTGCACTCTGGCCGAAAGATGTTCTTGCTGTAGGACTCAAGGAGCATGGGGCTTGCCTCCGTTTCTTGTTCGTAAGCAGACAGGGGGCTCGGGGAAAAGCTCCCCCTTTTGATGGGAATCAGGTCAAGTGACGGGTCAGGCTATATATTCTTTCTGCTGAATATCTGTCTCTGCCTGTGGGCCCTGGCGCCCCATCCTGCGACAGATCTCCTCTCGCGGCACTTGCGGAAGCTGCCGGAGCAGCTCCGCCACTTCCGGATCCTCTTCCAGCCAGTGGCGCAGGTTGCCCAGCATGGTGGCGGCATAGGGGCTGTCCGAGCCGTCCGCCAGGTCATAGATGACCCACAGCCCGTTCTTTTTGTACTTCACCAGCCCGGCTTCTTCCAGGACCTTCAAGTGCTTGCTGGCAGTGGGCTGGGCGATGCCGAGGGCCTCCTGGATCTCGCAGACGCACATTTGTCTGCGCTGGAGCATCTTGACCATCTTGATCCGGCTGGGATCGGACAGGGCCTTCATCACTTTCCTGAATGTCTCCATGCTCTTCTCCGGCTTCGCGGGGACGAATTTCGGGGCTTGCGTTTTATATCGCTACATAGGAATATAACGATCAATGGGGCCTTCGTCAATGTGATAGCTCCCAGAGGAAACGGATGATGATAAGGCCCCGGGCTCCGCGTGCCCTTTCACCAACCGGGATGAAAGCGCGGGAATTGACAGGTATTCGCAAGAAGTCATAATGGA
>CAYFSD010000271.1:0-3429 GCA_964345705.1 uncultured Desulfohalobiaceae bacterium | reverse complement strand
GCAAGGGATGGGACCGTCGCCCTCGACTCCGCCAGGGACATCGTTCTGTGCTGGACCCGGAAGTATCGCCTCCCGGAAACGACCCGGGCGGCCCATTCCCTGGCTCGGGAAGCCGCCCGAGCCGACGGCGCGGAGAAGACGTCGTTGTTTCACTGGCCTGACAGCGACCATTCAGTGATTTGACAGCATTGAGGCGATTTTTTACTTTTCATCTACAGATTTTGCGCGAGATGTCGAAAGGAAGAGTAGGTAGGATGAGGCGACGGTTTCTGCAACGTGCCCGTTGCGGGGTCAAAGGGAGCTGGAACCCCGATTCCTCAAGCAAAAGGAGTTGTTTTGAGCCGCGCCAAGGTGGTTTGGTTTTCCGAATCGGGCAAGCCCCTGAAGATGATATCTCTGCGGAAGTGGGTGATCACCTTCTTCCTGGGCTTCTTTGTCTTTCTTCTGGTTCTTTCCCTGGTGCTCACATTCCTAACCCGGATGTACGCCACCAAGATGGATACCGCGCGCAGGAGGAACACGCAGCTCAACGAGCGGATCGCCGAGCAGAAGGAACAGATCCGCACACTGAAACAAAGTATGGCCACGCAGAGGGAAACCCTATCCCAGCTGGAGGCGAAGCTCCAAAGGTCCCACGAGGAGCTCGAGGAGATCCGGGAGATGGAGATCAAGCTGCGCCGTTTCCTGGATCTTAAGCACAAGGAGCCCCTCTCCGAGAAGTACTCCCATCAGGGCGGATTCCGTTCGAGCGGCAGCCTGGGATTCGAGCCCATTCCCATGAAAGATGTCACTTCGTCTCCCAATTCCCAGGAGGTCGTATCCTATTCCCTCACCCTGAAGGAGAGCCTCCGTGAAGTGGTCCGCTCCTTGGAACGGAAAAAGGAGAAGCTGCGCCACACACCCTCCATTCTGCCGGTCAAGGGAGAGGATGTGTGGCTCACCAGCGATTACGGCAGACGGACCAATCCCCTGACCGGGAGAAAGGAGTTCCACAAGGCGATCGACGTGGCCGGCGGATATAAGACCCCCATTGTTGCTCCGGCACGGGGCACGGTGACCGCGATCGGCAAGAACCGATTTCTGGGGAACTATTTGATCATACGCCACAGGCACGATCTGCGGACGACATACGGCCATCTGCACTCCTTCGCGGCCAAGGAGGGAGAGGAGGTCGGCAGAGGGGATGTGGTCGGGTATATGGGCAACACCGGTCGGAGCACGGGGACGCACGTGCACTACAAGGTCGTCCAGGGAGGGAAGGCCAGAGATCCCATGAAATACGTCCTCGATCGGAAAGGAAACACACTATCCTTGAGGTGAAAGCCAAATGAAGAAGAAAAGAGGGTCCAACAACGCGGCTGCGGGGTCCCCGACGCTCATCGGCGCGGACAGCTCCTTCGAGGGAGTCTGTAAGGGTAATGAGAGCATCTGCGTCGAGGGCGAGTTCATCGGAACCATCCAGGGGACCAGGAATGTGTATGTCCACGAAGGGGCCAAAGTCCAGGCGGACATCAATGCCATCTTTGTCATGGTCCACGGCGTGGTGAATGGCAACGTTTTCGCCGAGGAGGAGATCAATATCGGGGCCACGGGCCGGGTGAACGGGGATGTGATGACCAAGTCCCTGACCGTGGCGACCGGCGGATGCCTCAACGGCCAGTGTCATATGGCAGAGAAAAACGGCGCGCTCGAGGAGGGCGAGTCCAAGGGCCGGTTCGGTTCGTGGAATAAAGAGGCGGTGCAGTCCGAGCCCCGGGACTTGAAGCTTGTGGACTTGGAGAGCGTGCCCGCGGACAAGACCGGGGAAGAGGAGTCCTAAGAGCGGTCCCCCGGGCTGTAGCTCCTCGCCGCTGCCCGCTCCGTTTTTTTCAGCGCGATCGCCTGCTTCGGGGCGAGTGATGTGCGCTGTCGGAGATAACGGCGCCCGCGCGACGTATGCCCCGGCGCGCAAGCGGCATGTTTCGCTTGCGCGCCGGTCAACCTCCCGCCTACGCTTGATTGCCCGCAAGCACGCTCCGTCAGAGCGGCAATGAGCCTGCCGGACGCCGCGTGGCTCGTGCTGGGGCCCGCTACTATTCTCTTCATCCGTAACCATTCACTCCCCCAATGCCCATGGACGGACCAATGTGGTAATAGTTGCCCTCCATCCTTCCTTGGGGCCTTCGGAGGGGGGAAGCCCTGGCTAGCCACGTTCCGCGGTCGGCTTCCCGGTTGATGCCCTCCCAGTGACCTGCTATAGTTACCCTGCCGGAATGATTCGTCTCCTGAACGACTGTTGTCCGGATCCCGGCTTGAGCCCTTCGGCGCAGGCGCCCGGGAAAGGCCCGAGGTGTGCTGTTTTCCCCATTCGACCCCGGAGCATGCTATGAAACGTCCCTTCCTTATCCTTTGTCTTGCGGTCCTGGTCCTTGTCTCTGTCCCCCCGAGCGGGCTGGCGGAGAAACAAGATCCCGTCGTGGTGGGATCGAAGATCGATACCGAGGGGGCCCTGCTGGGTCAGATGATGGTTCGTGTGCTCCGCTCTCGCGGCCTGGAGGTCGTGGATCAGACTCAGTTCGGGACCACGCCCCTGGTGCGTAAGGCCATCAAGTCCGGACAGCTGGATCTCTACCCGGAATACACCGGCAACGGGGCCTTCTTTTTCGACTCTGTGGAGAGTGGTGTGTGGAAGGATGCGGACAAGGCGTACGCCACGGTCAGGGAGCTCGATGCCGAGCAGAACGATCTTATTTGGCTCAAGCCATCGCCGGCGAACAATACTTGGGCCATTGCGGTCCGGAGTGAGCTGGCCCGGGAGCAGGGCCTGAAAACACTGGAGGACTTCGCCGCATACGCCAACAGCGGCGGACGCATCAAGCTGGCTTGCTGCGATGAGTTTGTCAATCGCGAGGACGTCCTGCCCGCATTTCAGGAGGCTTATGGCTTCAATCTGGATAAGGAGCAGCTCCTTGTCTTTTCCGGATGCAACACCGCCCAGACGGAGCAGGCGGCCGCAAGGGGCACCAGTGGGGTCAATTTCGCCATGGCCTTTGGGACGGACGGGTCCCTCGCCGCTCTCGATCTGCGTGTGCTGCGGGATACAAAGGATGTCCAGCCCGTGTATCAGCCGGCTCCCCTGCTCCGGCGGGAGGTCAAGCAAAAGCACCCCGAAATTCCAGCCATCCTACGGCCCCTGTTCCGCTCCCTGGATCAAAGGACGCTGCAGCAGCTGAACTCGCGGATCGCAGTGCAAGGCCGCCCCGCCGAGGTGGTGGCCGAGCAGTATCTTCGCGGGCAGGGGCTGCTTGAGGCGGACAGCTCAGCCGGAGAATAGGGGTGAGCTCCATGCCTTTTTCGCCCATTGATTTGGGAAGGGTGAATGATCCCCTGTACGCGTCGGGACAATCGGGGATTTCCTAGACGCCATGCTCTTACTGCTTCGTCTTCGCT
>CAYFSD010000270.1:0-3432 GCA_964345705.1 uncultured Desulfohalobiaceae bacterium | reverse complement strand
AGGCGAGCGCCCTGCGGCCCTATCGACGGGTCCGGGACGAGATCAGGGAATTTGTCCGCGAGTTGCCGGACAGGCTCGAGTGATCCTCGCGCTCGCGCTCGTGTCTAGGGGAAAAGAGTTGACAAAAGCTTACATTTGGTTATTTTGCCAATTAAGAAACATTCAAGCGTGATCGAGGAGGTGCCATGAATATCAAGGAACGCTACAAGCTGCTGTTGCTCGTGCTGTTCTTCCTGGTGGCCTACTATGTGCCCTGGAGTCACGAAACCGTCCGCCAGGCCGGCCTGGAGGCCTTCATGATGCTCCGGGAATACGCCAGGGAGCACGTGCTCACCTGCCTCATCCCGGCCTTCTTCATCGCCGGGGCCATCGCGGTCTTCGTCTCCCAGGCCTCGGTGCTCAAGTACTTCGGGGCCCAGGCCAACAAGATCCTGTCCTACTCCGTGGCTTCGATCTCGGGGACGATCCTGGCGGTGTGCTCCTGCACCGTGCTGCCCCTGTTCGCAGGGATTTATTCCCGAGGTGCAGGGATCGGTCCGGCCACGGCCTTTCTCTACTCCGGACCGGCGATCAACGTCCTGGCCATCGTCTTCACCGCCAGGGTGCTGGGCTGGGAGCTGGGCCTGGCCCGGGCCATCGGCGCTGTGGCCTTCGCCGCCATCATCGGCCTGCTCATGCACTATATCTTCCGCAAGGAAGACGAGCAGCGGAAGGCGGGCGAAATGCACCTACCCGATGAGGAGGGCGGACGCAGTCTTGCCCAGCAGGGCCTGTACATGTTGGTTTTGGTGCTCATCCTCATCTTCGCCGCCTTCGCCAATCCGGGCAGTGATGCCGCCTTCGTCTGGCAGGCCATTTTTCAGGCCAAGTGGTACGTTACCGGGATCCTCCTGGTGATCCTGGGCTTCATGCTCAAGGCCTGGTTCCAGCGCCAGGAGCTCAGGGAATGGGTGGACTCCACCTGGGGCTTCATGAAGCAGATCTTCCCCCTGCTCTTCGCCGGCGTGCTCTTCGCCGGGTTCTTCCTGGGCCGTCCCGGGGAGACGGCCCTGATTCCGGAGCGCTTCGTGGCCGATCTGGTGGGGGGCAACTCCGTCTTCGCCAATGTCTTCGCTGCCCTGGCCTCGGCGCTGATGTACTTCGCCACCCTGACGGAGGTGCCCATTATCCAGGGCCTTTTGGGCTCGGGCATGGGGCAGGGCCCGGCCCTGACCATGCTCCTGGCCGGACCGGCCCTGTCCCTGCCCAACCTCATCGTGATCGGCAGCGTCATGGGCTGGAAAAAAACCGGAACATTCGCCACAATCGTGGTGATTCTGTCCACCATCGTGGGCATGTTCTACGGCGCGTTCATCGCGTGAAATACACGGAAACCCGATACAAGGAGGTCGAGTCATGGAGATTAAGGTCCTCGGGCCCGGATGCCCCAAGTGCAGCCAGACGGAGCAGATGGTCATGGACGCCCTGCAGGAGGCGGGCGTGGCCGCGGACGTGCAGAAGGTGACCGACAGCATGGAGATCGCCAAGTACGGTGTCTTCGGCACCCCTGCCGTGGTGGTGAACGGCGAGGTCAAGGCCGTGGGCAAGGTGCCCTCCAAGCAGGAGATCCAGGAGTGGGTCCAGCAGGGCTGATGCGACGAATCCGTTCCGGGCCGAGTTTCCGGCCCGGAACGGATTCAAAATCTCAAAAAACGGGAGGACTAGCATGAGCGAGCAGTGCTGCGGGACAAGCAGCCAGGTCATGATCCTGGCTTGCTCCGGCGGCTCCAACGTGGGACAGATCGCCAATCAAGCCGCTGTGGAGCTGACCAGGGAAGGCCGGGGAAAGATGTTCTGCCTGGTCGGAATTGGAGGGGGGTTGTCCGGATTCGTGCGATCCGCCAAGGACGTCTCCCAAATGGTGCTCGTGGACGGCTGTGAGGTCTGCTGCGGGAAGAAGGCTCTGGAGCGAGAGGGCGTGCCGGTACGCAATCATCTCATCCTCACGGAGCTGGGCATTGCCAAGAACAAAAATTTTGCCCTGCCGGCAGAGGATATCGCCAGGGTCAAGCAGGAGATTTGCCGGCTTTCCGGGGAAGAAACGGAAGCCGCTCCCGCGGAAGGATCCCGGGACGTCTGCTGCGGTTGAAAGCCCTGTCTGTGCCGACAAGGTAACTATTCACCACCCCACTGATCATTGTGAGCCGACACAGGGTATTTTGAATCATTTCAGCGGAGACTCTGAGTGATTTTCTTCGTCCGGCACTCACTTTTCTGGATGCTTGCCCCAATACTCCATGCCCCTGGGAAAGTGAGTGCCGGACGTTAGAAAATCCAGAGTCGGAGCTGCATGAGGCAAAATACCCCGTGTCGGCTCACGGTTCGACAAGGTGGTGAATAGTTACCCCGACAGGAACAAAACAAGGAGGCCCCGCCCCCATGCCCGGCTTGAAGCAAACGCTCTGTTCAGCCTTCGTTCTCGCGGCTTTCTTGATCCTGGGCGGCTTTTCCCCAGCCGCCGGCCAATCCGACGCTTGCCCGGTGACAGAGGACACCGGATGCGACACGCAATACACCGCGTACTATTTCCACACCAGCAAGCGATGCGCGGCTTGTCAGAGACTGGAAAGCTGGTCCGATTCCGCCATCACGTCGCATTTCCGGAAGAAGCTGGAAAGCGGAGAGCTGCAGTGGAAAACCGTGAATGTGGAAAAGGAAGGGAACAGGCATTTCGTCCAGGACTTCAAGCTCTACTCCCAGTCCTTGGTCATCACGGAACAAGGTGACGGACAGGCACAGCGCTGGAAGAACCTGGAGAAAGTGTGGCAGCTCCTGCGGGACAAGGAGGCCTACGTGGACTATGTGACCAGTGAAATCCAGGCGTTCATGGAGGAGGGCTGATGGATCCCGCGACCCTGCCCCTGATCTCCGCCCTCTGGTTCGGGATTCTGACCTCCATTTCCCCGTGTCCGCTTGCCACGAACATAGCGGCGACCACATTCATCGGCAAGCAGATCCACAGCAGGCACGGGGCCCTGCTGGCCGGCGCGGCCTATACCGGAGGCCGGGCCCTGGCCTATATCGCCATCGCCTTCATTGTCGTGGCCGGCCTGGTTTCCATTCCCGGGGTCTCCATGCTGCTGCAGCAGTACATGAACAAGCTGCTCGGCCCCCTGCTGATCCTGGTGGGCCTTTTGCTTTTTGATGCGGTGCGGATCAGGATGCCCTCCGTGGGCGACGGGGGCTCCGGGCTGGCACACCGGCTTGCCCGCGGAGGGGTGATCGGAGGCATCTGCCTCGGATTCCTCTTCGCCCTCTCCTTTTGTCCCGTCTCCGCCGCCCTGTTCTTCGGCAGCGTCATCCCCCTGGCGCTCAAGCTCGAATCCGGGATCTGGCTCCCCCTGTGGTACGGAGTCGGAACGGCCCTGCCCGTGATCGGCTTCGCCCTGCTCT
>CAYFSD010000269.1:0-3432 GCA_964345705.1 uncultured Desulfohalobiaceae bacterium | reverse complement strand
GGGTTTTCCTCGTACAAGGTTGCGCGCGGAGCGCTGAACAAAGAGCCGCGGCAATCCCCGTGACATCCGCGTTGGCGGAGAGGGGACGGGCGTCGGCTTTTCGACGCGAATTCGGACAAGAAAACGTTTCAAAGCATAGCAAGGAGGCCGAGTTGGCAAACATCAAGCAGTCCCAGAAGCGGCACAGGCAGAGCGAAAAGGCCCGGATGCGCAACAAGCCGGTCCGGACCCGGGTCAAGAACTCCATGAAGGAGGTCCGCTCCGCCATCCAGGCCAAAAACAAGGAACAGGCGCAACAGGCCCTGCAACGGGCGAACTCCGTGCTGGACCGCGCCGCCTCCAAGGGCGTGATCCATCGGCGCAAGGCCACCCGACGGATCTCCCGGCTCTCCCGCAAGGTCAACGCCTTGGAGTAGCCGACTCCTTTCGTTAGGGGACTTGGGAGGCGGCGGCTTCGGCCCGCCCCAAGACGCCGCCTCGACCGAGCCCGTTTCGTTTCCCGCCAGCGTGTGCCGTGCCGCTCAACCTCCCTTTCCGGGAGGGCGACCGACGGCATACGTTCCCGTGCCGCCTCCGGCAGGCTTTCTCCCCGAATGACACGCTCCCGCCAGTCCGAATGCGGGCAAGGCCTCTATGCATCTGGATCAATCCACGAAGAACTATCTCTCCCTGCTGGGGAAGCTGGCCCTCTTTGCCGGTTGCGTGGTCTATCTCTTCACCGGGGTGGACCCGGAGCGGCTGGCCACAACCATCAGCCGCTATCACAACGGCAAGATCCTCCTGGTCCTGGTGGCCATGGCCACCGGCTTCGTCCTGATGGGAGTGCGCCTGTGGGATCTGGCCCAAGGGGCCCTGAGCCTGGGCAAGAGCGTCTTCGCCGAGTTCTACGGCTTTTTCGTGAACAATGTCCTGCCCGCCAGGCTGGGGGAAATGGCCAAGATCGTCTACCTGCACAAGGAGGGCGGGATCGAGGCCTCCAAGGGCACGGAGCTCGTCTTCTGGGAGCGTTTCGCCGACCTCAATGTCTTCCTCTTCCTGGTGGTCTTCAGCGCCTTCATGACCGGGACGCTGGTTATCGTGCTTCCCTTCGGGGGACTGGCCCTTTTGATCTGGGGGGTGCTGATCTTCTTTTTTCTCCGGCCCCATCGGGTCTACCGTTTCATCCGCATCATTCCCGGCCATAAGGTGGAGGCCTTTCTTTGCTCCTTTCTGGGCTACATCCAGCTTCGGACCGGAAGCGGCGGATACGCCAGGCTGATGCTCTTTTCCCTGTTCATCTGGCTGGAGCACCTCCTGGAAATCCTGCTCGTCATCTACTGGATCGCCGGGTTCGATCTGACCTGGATGCAGGGCTTCGTGGTCTTCGCCCTGACCCTGACCGGTCTGGCCATTCCCCTGGCTCCGGCGGGGCTGGGGGTGGTGGACTCGGCCATCGTCTTTTCCCTGGGGATGTACGGGGTGGGGCACAACGAGGCCCTGGCCGCGAGCCTGATCTGGCGTTTTCAGCAGTACGTGATCACCGCGGTCACCGGGCTCATTGTTTTCGCTCGCCACGGGGCCGGGTTCCGGGATCTGCTGACCCGCCGCAGGGCTGGAAAACAGGTGACAGGGGACAGGTGACGGAGAGGACCCCCCGGATTACGGATCACGGCAAGCGAAAGCTCCTGGAGAAAAGGGGATGAGTCGCGGCGAGATCCATCGGCATCTGGCTTCCGTCTCGGGGCAGCGGCTCGATCGGTACTGGGCCGAGTGTCTCTCCGATTCGGGATGGTCCCGCACCAGGATCAAGAAGTGGATCGAGGCGGGCCGGGCCTGGGTCAACGAGGCGGTCTGCCGCGATCCCGGGTACCGCGTTCGCGAGGGGGACCGGCTCGTTCTGGAGGCGGAGGTGGCCGGCAAAGGCCTGAGTCCGGACTCCGAGACCCTGGATGTCCTCTGGCGGGACGACCATCTCGCCGTGGTGAACAAGCCCGCCGGGCTGAACGTGCATCCCGCCGGAGGGGAAGAGGAGGCCACCCTGGCCCACCGTCTGCTGCACCACTTTCCCTGGCTGCAAGAGGAAAGCGATCTCCGGCCCGGCATCGTGCACCGGCTGGACAAGGACACCTCCGGGCTGATGGCCGTGGCCCTGAGCCCGAAAGGCCGAGAGTGCATGGCCCGTCAGCTTGCGGAGCGGCGGGTGGACAAGGAATACCTGGCCCTGGTCCACGGGAGGCCGGACCCGGAAAGCGGGGAGATCACCGTTCCCGTGGGCCGGGATCCGCACAAGCGGCACAAGATGCGGGCCAGCCCCAAGGAGGGCAGGGCGGCGCGAAGCAGCTACCGCGTCCTGCGCTCCTTCCCGGCCAAGGACGCGAGCCTGGTCCGAGTCCGGATCCATACCGGCCGCACCCACCAGATCCGAGTCCACATGGCCCACTTGGGGCACCCCCTCCTTGGAGACCAGGTCTACGGCCCCCAGGCCCTTGCCGCGTTCCAGCGGCGCTTTCCCCGGACCACGGGGAAATGCCTTTCCAGGCAGATGCTCCACTCCTGGAGGATCGGATTCACCCCAGTGGCCTCAGACGAGGCCGTCTCCCTGACCCAGCCCCTTCCCAAGGACTTCTGGCGCATGCTCCTGCATCTGGAGCGAAGGACCCAGCGGGTGGGTATCACCGGGGTGCTGGGCAGCGGGAAGTCCGCCTTGACCGGCCTCCTCTCCGGGGGTACATTACCTGTGTGGAGCGCGGACGAGAGCGTGGCCCGCCTCTATGCCCCGGGCGAGTCGGGCTGGGAGATGCTGCGCCGCAGCTTCGGGGATCGCTATGTCCCGGATGAGCAAAGCCCGGTGGACAAGAAGCGCCTCTTCCGGGAGATGAGCCGGTCCGAGTCACTCCGGCGCGAGGTGCAGGATCTGATCCATCCCCTGGTCAAACAGGACCTCAAGGAGTTCTTCGAAGGCCGCGAGGGGCTCAGAATGGCCCTGGCGGAAGTGCCGCTCTTGATCGAGTCCGGGGATAGCTGGGGCGATCTTTTCCATGTCATCGTGGGGATCTATTGCCCGGATGCGCTTCGGCGCGAGCGGCTCCGGGAGAAACGAGGCCTGGACGCGGAGACGATCCGCGGCATGGAGTCCTGGCAGGCTTCCCAGAAGGAGAAGATGCGGGAGGCGGATCTGGTCCTGGCCAATCCCGGAGACTGGCAGGGCCTGGAGCGGTCCGCGGTGGGGCTGCGCTCGGTTCTTCGCGGCTTGCGACGCAGGAGGTTGCACCGCTTTCTGCACTGGCTCCGGGAGAACCGCTTCCTGGAGCTCCTTTCGGACTGAAAGGAACGAAGAGCCGGGTTGATTCGAAAAAGCCCCGTGTCGACGGACGGATCAATAATGTGGTGAATAGTTGCTCTCGGATTATGTTAACATCCCGCCCTGTTCGGCTCCAATCCCCGGACGCGGAT
>CAYFSD010000268.1:0-3444 GCA_964345705.1 uncultured Desulfohalobiaceae bacterium | reverse complement strand
GTATGACCAGGGTGAACAGCACAGAGCGCTTTTCCAGGAAGTCCCGCACTCCGGTGAGCACGTTGAGCCGTTCCAGCAGCCAGGGCAGAAACTCCAGAAAGAGCACCGTGGTGTAGAGACTGATGCAGATCACGATCTCGAACATGACCGAGGTGGGCTGCCAGAAGAAGATGGGGTGCCAGATGGAGAAGGGCTTGCCGATATCCAGGAACACCCCGAAGACCACCAGCAGGTAGCCCAGAAAGGCCGTCAGCGTGGCCGCGCGGGCGATGTGCTTGAACTTGTCCCAGTTGGCCACGTACGCGGCGAAGGTCACGGTGAAGCCTCCGGCGGCCAGGGCGACTCCGGTGGTCACGTCAAAGGCGATCCAGAGCCCCCAGGGGGTGGAGTCGCTCAGGTTGGTCGCCGGCCCCAGCCCAACGGCCAGCCGGTACAGGGCGATGATGGCCCCGAATATGGCCAGGCCGAGGAGTATCCACGTCCTTAGGGTGAAGAAGCGATAGTGCTCGCTGCCTTGTCCGCTCATTTTTTGCCCTCCTCATGATTGCGCCGGTTTCTGAGGTAGAGGATCCCGCCCAGCACGGCCAGGAGACCGGCCTCCTCCCACAGGATCTTGGAGAGGCTCGGCCCCCAGGTCATGGCGGGATAGGGCGAGTCCGGGACCTCGGTGTTGAACCCCAGCTCCCGGAAGGGCCGATCCGCGATGTACATCCAGGAGGTCCCGCCCGCTTCCCGGTAGCCGTAGATATGGTTCACATACTTGCCCGGGAAGTTCTTGACCCGCCGTTCGGCCTCCTGAACGACCTTGGCGTAGTCGTCGAAGTACATCACGTCCATGGGGCAGGCCTTCACACAGGCCGGCGCCATATCCGAGGCCACCCGGCTGGCGCAGAAGTTGCATTTTTGGACCCAGGGATCGGTGGTGTCCCATTCGTATTTGGGGATCTGGAAGGGGCAGGCCAGCATGCAGTAGCGGCAGCCGATGCAGAGCCACTGATCGTAGATCACCGGCCCCTCCGCGGACTTCTTCAGGGCCCCCACGGGGCAGGCCGAGGCGCAGGCCGGGTCCTGGCAGTGCAGGCACTGCTCCTTGACGAACTTCCAGCTGGGCTGGTCCCCGGTTTTCTTTTCAAAGAACTCGATGAGGGTGTAGCAGTCCGCGCTCAATGTCTCCGGACTGGTGAACTTCCCATCTGATGGTTTATATCTGGCCTCCAGGTCGTGCCAGGCCTTGCAGGCGATCTGGCACGAGCGGCAGCCGATGCATCGGGTTGTGTCCACGAGAACACCTTTGGACATGGCGATGTTCCTCCCTGATTAGATCTTCTGCACATTGACCATGAATACCTTGCTTTCGGGAATCAGCGTGTTGGGGCAGCCGGTGGTGGAGGTGAGCAGATTGGCGCTGTCCCCGGCCTGGCCGCCCTCGGGATACTGCCAGCCGAAGCACCACAGGGTGCCCACCTGGTGGATCCTCTGGCCCATGATGGTGAAGGGCTGCAGGCGGTTGGTGACCACGGCCACTGCCTTGACCCTGCCGCGCGCGGATTCGACCTCCACCCGGTCTCCGTCCCGAATGCCCTTGAGCTGGCCCAGCTCCTCGCTCATTTCCAGGATGAGCGTGGGCATGAGCTCCAGCAGCCAGGGGACGTGCCGGGTGAGCACGCCGGTCTGCCAGTGCTCGGTCACCCGGTAGGTGGAGCAGATGTAGGGGAATCTGGGATCCGCCAGGGCGAAGACGTCCAGCCCCTTTTCCTGTTCCTTGTACGGGCTGCAGAAGAAGGGCAGCACCGGATTGACCCGCTGGCTGTTCTTGGGGATGGGATTCATGGTCAGCGGGCTCTCCAGGGGCTCGTAGTATTCCGGGAAGGGCCCGTCGGGCCGGCCCGGGCCGAAGATGCTGGCCACTCCGGCCGGCTTCATGATGAAGGCCTTTCTGCTGTCTTCGTTTTCCGTGCCGTCAGGCTTCTTCAGCGGCGGCCAGCCTCCGTCGGGCACGTCGCCGACCCATTGGCCGCGGTCCCATTGGATTACCGGCTGCTCGATGTCCCAGGGACGGCCGTAGGCGTCCACGGAGGCCCGGTTGTACAGGATGCGCCGGTTCACCGGCCAGCACCAGGCCCATTCCGGATAGAGCCCGATCCCGCTGGGATCCTTCAGGGATCGGCGGGCCATTTTGTTGCCCTCTTCGGTGTAGGAGTTGCAATAGAGCCAGTTCCCGGAGGAGGTGGCCCCATCCGCCTGGAGATAGGCGAAGCTTGGCACCAGGGTGCCCCTTTTGTAGGTCTTGCCCTCGATCACGGTGTCCCGCATGAAGTACCCGTTGATCTCCTTGGCCAGGGCGTGGATGTCCATCTCCTTGACCTTGCCGTTGGCATCCTTCTCCCCGTATTCCCAGGAAAGCCTGGTTACCGGATCCGGATTGGCCCCGCCCTCCTCTTCATACAGCTTTTTCACCCGGAAATAGAGCTCATTCATGATCTCCGAGTCCGGCATGGACTGCCCCTGGGGCTCGATGGCCTTGTAGCGCCACTGGGCCCAGCGGCCGGAGTTGGTGATGCTGCCCTCCTTTTCCACGAAGGAGGCGCAGGGCAGGAAGAAGACCTCGGTCTGGACCTTTTCCGGATCCATGTTCGGGCCGCGCCAGAAGGAACCGGTCTCGTTGTCGAAGAGGTTGATGTTGACCATCCAGTCCAGGTTGGAAAGGGCCTGGCGCACCTTGTTGGCGTTGGATCCGGAGCAGGCCGGATTCTGGCCCCAGGCGAAGAACCCCTGGAAGCTCCCCTTGTGCATCTCGTCGAAGAGCATGAGCCAGGAGGCGTTCTGATCGTCCTCCAGCTTGGGGAGCCAGTGGTAGCCGAAGTCGTTGTCCTCCGAGGCCTGGTCTCCGTAGTGGGCCTTGAGCAGGCTGACCGAATACTTGGGATAGTTGTTCCACCAGTTGGCGCTCAGGGGCTCGTCCGTGGAGGGGGTATAGGCCTCGTTGTACGCCTGCAGGCTCTGCTGAGAGGCCTTGGGGGTCTTCAGATATCCGGGCAGGATGTGGAACAGGAGACAGTGGTCCGTGGAGCCCTGGACGTTGCTCTCCCCGCGCAGGGCGTTCACCCCGCCCCCGGCCACGCCGATGTTTCCCAGCAGAAGCTGGATGATGGCCATCGTCCGGATGTTCTGGGTTCCCACGGTGTGCTGGGTCCAGCCCATGGCGTACATGATGGTGGCCGCCTTGTCCGGCTTCCCCGTGGAGGTATAGGTGCGATAGATCGTGTCCAGGAGATCCTTGGGCGTGCCGGAGATGTCGGAGACGGTGTCCATGTCGTAGCGGGAATAGTGCTTCTTGAGCAGCTGATACACGCATCTTGGATGCTGCATGGAGGGGTCCTTGCGGATCACCCCGTTCTCGTCCTTGGCGAAGGCCCAAGCGCTTTGATCATAGGAGCGGGCTTC
>CAYFSD010000267.1:0-3450 GCA_964345705.1 uncultured Desulfohalobiaceae bacterium | reverse complement strand
TGGCCTCCCTGCTGGACTCCACCCAGCTGCCCCTGATCGTGGCCGGAGGGATCGATTCCATGGAGCACATCCGGCAGTTGTACTCCCTGAAGGACAGAGGCCTGGCCGGGGTGATCACCGGACAGGCCATCTACAGCAAGAGCCTGGATTTCCAGGAAGCGGTGCGCTGGATCGAGGAGGAGGAAGGGAGCTGATCCCGCGGCTCACGTTTTTTGGAAGGCAACGATTCACTCCATAGGAGTTGATCGGCGCGTCCGTACAACGGGGAGGAGGGATATGCGGCAGATGGATTTAGGCAAGGAAAAGTGGCGGGACTGGGGCCGGCGCTGTCTTGGGCCGGCGGGGCGCGTGTACGCCGCGGCCATGCGGGCCCGGGCCGGGCTCTACGCAACAGGTGTCCTGGGATGCTGGAGGCCGCCTCGTCCCTGCGTGTCCGTGGGCAATATCAGCGTGGGCGGGAGCGGGAAGACCCCCCTTGCGGAATGGATCCTTCAATCCGCCGCGGAAGGGGGGCTAAGGCCCGCCCTGCTCAGCCGGGGATACAAGGCCTGTCCCCCCTATTATCCCTACCTGGTCCGACCGGACACCCGAGCCGCCGAGGCGGGGGACGAGCCGGCCATGCTGGCCAGATCCTGTCCCGAGGCCCTGGTGGTGATCGACTATCGCCGGGATCGCGGCGGCCGCTGGATCTGGGATCGCAGCCGGCCGGACCTCTTCGTTCTGGATGACGGGATGCAGCATCTGCGGGTGCAGCGGGATTTGGACCTGGTGCTGTTGTCTCCGGAGGATCTAAGAGGTGAATGGAATCGGGTCCTGCCCTCTGGGCCCTGGCGCGAGGGGAAAAAGGGGCTGCAGCGGGCGGACGCTTTCCTCGTGTCCACCCTTCCCGGGCGGGAGGAGGAAGCCCTTATCCGCCTGCGATCCAGACTTCCTCAGAACGAGCGCCCCGTGTTCTGCGTGCATCTGGAGGCGGCCGGGCTCAGGCGCCTGGACGGCCAGGGCGTGGAGCATCCCTCAGGGGAGCCGTACCTCCTCTTCAGCGGCGTGGGGCGGCCCGAGCGAGTGAAGGCGAGCACCACCCGCCTGATGGGGGAGCCTCCGCAGCGGCACCTGGTCTACCCCGATCATCATCCCTACTCCGGGGAGGACTGGGACCGCATCCGGCGCACCGCGGACGAGCTCGGCTGCCGGAGCATGGTCTGCACCACCAAGGACGCGGTCAAGCTCGAGGGCCTTGCCCCGGATCAGAGGCTGGCCTGCCTCGATCTGCGCGTCACCTTCGGCGCGGCGGATAATACCCGTCTCGCCTTCCCCCGGTGGCTGGAGCAGAATCTGGGCGTCCCCTTGAGCGGCTAGGGGGCCGAGGGCCGATAGGCACGGCTTGGGAGTGACCGGGTCCCTTCGCCTCGCTATTCTGGCTCGTTGGGTTGGCGGTTGATTGAAGGAGGGAAGCGCCTTAGGCGGGCTCCTCCAGCGCGCTGTCCGGCAGGCGGGTCGATTCCGGCGGCTCTTGGTTCTCCGCGAGATCACTCAGGGCAACGTCCCAGAAGGCCTTGTTCCAATACAGGACCACCCTCTCCGGCCTGGACGCGAGATGGCTGCGGAAGCGGTCGGCCCGGTCCGAGGCGATTTCGGCCCGGGAAAGAACCAGGGCGGCGTTCGCCAGGATGGCGGGGGATGTTTCGCACTCCGTAGCGTCCAGGATCAGGTCCCGCCAGGGGAGGAAGAGTTGGGGATCGGCCTGGGCGAGCCTGGCGATGCCCCAGTAGGCGCCTTCCCGCAATGGGGCGTATTCCAGGAAGTTGCAGGCCTGGTCCCGCTCCAGGACGAAGGAGATGAGGATACTGGCGTATTCCCCGGACAATGCGGGGATGCGGGCCAGGATCTCGCCCATGGTCTCCGGAGCGCCCCACCCGATGCCTCCCGATTCATCGTTCAAGCTCCAGGTACACCGTCTCAGCACGACGCGAACGTGTTCCCGCCCCTGCTCGGCGAGCTCCTCCGCGGCGATCCCGAAACAGGTGACGGCATGCCAGCGGATGATCCGGGATGGGGAATACAGGGCGGCAAAGAGGGGGGAAATGGTTCGCTGCGCGGAGACTCCGGAGGCGAGCAGGCGGATGAACTTCCCCTCCCAGTCGCGATCCGCGAGGATCCCGTGTACGTGTCCCTTGATCCGTCTGAAGCCGGAGAAGGCGTCGTTCACTCCGCATCATCCTTTGCTTGCCCCGGCCCTGAGGCGGGCCGGGGATTCGGGAGCTATTCCTTGCTGAATTCGTCCTTGCTCGCGCCGCAGACCGGGCAGGTCCAGTCATCCGGAAGGTTCTCGAAGGGAGTCCCGGCTGGGACCCCGTTGTCCGGATCGCCCTGCTGGGGGTCGTAGATGTAGCCGCATACGTTGCATACCCATCGATCCATGATGGATTTCCTCCCTTGTTTGATTGTGTCCTTGCCCGAGTTGGAAGTGCCCTCCAAGGTCACTCCAGACTGTCCGAGATCGTCCCGCTATTATGGCATCAGCCCTGGGCCTGCCACAACCCGTGGATGTTGCAGTATTCCTTGGCGGTCACCTGGGAGGCCTGCAGGCAGAACTCCGCTTCCGGGGCCTGACCGGGCTGTAGGAAGGCGGTGTAGCTGATGCCGTCCGCAATGAGCTCGATCCATTCGATGTAGTGTTTTTCCTCCATGGGATGGGCCACCGACCCCACGCTCACCTTGAAGCCCTGCCCCGTTTTCTCGATCACGGGAACGTGCTTTTCCTTTGCCGCGTCCACGGTCCCTGGCTGGATGAGCTGCATGGGTTGGCCGCAGCAGACGAGCTCTCCCTGGCCTCCGTGCATGACCTCCACGATGTTCCCGCAGACGTTGCATTTGTAGATTTCCAGCTGCTTGGCCATAGATACCTCCTTGTTCCGTTCAGGGTTGTCGGATCATTCCTTGCCAGTGCTCGATGAGCAACTATTCACCACATAATTGTTCCATCCAGGGGCACGGGGCTTTTGAATCAACTCAGCTCGAGCTCTGAACAGGTCCACTTCCCGGCAAACGGCTGGTTTTCCCCGTGTGATTCCGGATCCGGGACACCATGAAGCGCCGGGCGAAAAAAGAGAACAGAGCCGAAGGCCAGCTGATTCAAAAACCCCGAGCCCGTGGACGCTGAGTCATTGGGGTGGTGAAGAGTTATCTCCACGGTGCGAATTTTAATAATAGGAATTATTATTCTTTTTGTCAATTAATCCCGGAATAGACATAGCGGCGCATGGAGATGTTGAAGACCAGGCCGAGCAAGATGAAGTTGATTAGGGTGGAGGAGCCCCCGTAGCTGAAAAAGGGCAGGGGTATGCCCACAATGGGCATGAGGCCAAGGACCATGCCCAGATTGATGAGGATCTGCCAGAAGAAATAGAAGAAGACCCCGCAGGCGATGTAGGAGCCGAAGGCGTCCTTGGA